>JAOPXW010000277.1 GCA_025964935.1 Friedmanniella sp.
CCAGCACCCCGGAGGCCGCCCGTCCGGGTGGTCCCCGTCCGCCCGTGACCCGCGCGCCGGGTGGCGCCCCGGGTCGCCCCGGCGGCGTCCCGGGCATGCCCCGGCCCAACCCGGCGATGATGCCCAAGCAGTCCTCCAACCAGCTCGGTGGCCCCGCGGCCGGTCCCGGTGCCCGCGGTCGCGGCGCACCTGCGGGTGGTCGCGGTCGTCCCGGTGCCGGCGGTCCTCCCGGCCGCAGCGGTCCCGGTGGCGGTCCCGGTGGTCCGCCCCCCAGCGGGCGCGGCGGTCGTGGCGGTCGCGGTGGGACCCAGGGTGCCTTCGGGCGCGCCGGGGGACCCGTACGCCGTGGGCGCAAGTCCAAGCGTCAGCGTCGCCAGGAGTTCGACCAGATGCAGGCGCCGGAGATCGGCGGCGTCCGCGTACGCCAGGGTGACGGCCAGACCGTCCGGCTGGCCCGCGGTGCCTCGCTGACCGACCTGAGCGAGAAGATCAATGTCGACGTGTCGTCGCTGGTCCAGGTGCTGTTCCACCTGGGCGAGATGGTGACCGCCACCCAGACGGTGTCCGAGGACACCCTCCAGGTGCTCGCCGGCGAGCTCAACTACGTGATCGAGGTCGTGTCCCCGGAGGACGAGGACCGCGCGCTGCTGGAGAGCTTCGACATCGAGTTCGGCGAGAACGAGGGTGGCGAGGAGGAGCTGGCCGCCCGTCCGCCGGTTGTCACGGTCATGGGTCACGTCGACCACGGAAAGACCAAGCTGCTCGACGCGATCCGCAAGACCAACGTGGTCGCCGGGGAGGCCGGGGGCATCACGCAGGCCATCGGTGCGTACCAGGTCGCGACCGAGGTCGACGGCGACGAGCGCAAGATCACCTTCATCGACACCCCTGGTCACGAGGCGTTCACAGCCATGCGGTCCCGGGGGGCCAAGTCGACCGACATCGCAGTGCTCGTCGTGGCGGCGGACGACGGCGTGATGCCGCAGACCATCGAGGCGCTCAACCACGCCCTGGCGGCCGAGGTCCCGATCGTCGTCGCGGTCAACAAGATCGACCGTGAGGGCGCGGACCCGACCAAGGTCCGTGGCCAGCTCACCGAGTACGGCCTGGTGCCCGAGGAGTACGGCGGCGACACGATGTTCGTCGACGTCTCCGCGATCACCGGCGTGGGTCTGGACGCCCTCCTGGAGGCGGTCATCCTGACCGCCGACGCGGCGCTGGACCTGCGGGCCAACCCGGACATGGACGGTCAGGGTGTGGCCATCGAGGCCCACCTGGACAAGGGCCGCGGCGCGGTCGCCACCGTCCTGGTCCAGCGCGGGACGCTGCACGTCGGCGACTCGATCGTGGCCGGTACCGGCTACGGCCGGGTCCGGGCCCTGCTCGACGACCACGGCAACAACGTCACCGAGGCGCCCCCGTCGTTCCCGGTCCAGGTCCTCGGCCTCACGGCCGTGCCCGGCGCGGGCGACAGCTTCCTGGTCGTCGACGACGACCGGATGGCCCGTCAGATCGCCGAGCGGCGTGCCGCCCGGCTGCGGATGGCGGCTCAGGCGGCCGGGACGCGTCGCAAGACGCTGGACCAGCTGTTCGAGCAGCTCGAGAAGGGTGAGACCCAGGAGCTGCGGCTCATCCTCAAGGGTGACGGCGCCGGTTCGGTCGAGGCCCTCGAGGACGCCCTGGCCAAGATCGACGTCGGCGACGAGGTCAGCCTGCGGGTCATCGACCGCGGTGTCGGTGCGATCACCGAGACCAACGTCAGCCTGGCGGCAGCCTCGGACGCGGTCATCGTCGGCTTCAACGTCCGGCCCCAGGGCAAGGCGACGGAGATGGCGGACCGCGAGGGTGTCGACATCCGCTACTACTCGGTCATCTACGCCGCGATCGACGAGATCGAGGCGGCCCTCAAGGGCATGCTCAAGCCCATCTACGAAGAGGTCCAGCTCGGCCAGGCGGAGATCCGCGAGATCTTCCGCTCGTCCCGTGCGGGCATCATCGCGGGCTGCATGGTCATCAACGGGACGATCCGCCGCAACTCCAAGGCGCGGCTGCTCCGTGAGGGCGTGGTCATCGCCGACAGCACCATCGGGTCGCTGCGGCGTGAGAAGGATGACGCGACCGAGGTCCGCGAGGGCTTCGAGTGCGGTATGACGATGGCGAACTACTCCGACATCCGTACCGGCGACATCATCGAGACCTACGAGATGCGCGAGAAGGCGCGCTCGTAGCTCCTCCCTCGGTCCTGTTCGGGCGGGGGCCGGCTCGTCCGGCTCCCGCCCGGGCGGACCGGCCTCCCCTCGGCAGGTCCGACGGGCCTCCGTTCGTACGCCCGACCACCCGACCGCGGCCGCCCCAGTCGGCCCGAGCTCTTGGCCCCCCGGCGGCCACGCGCCTTCCTCGAGGGCGCAGCCGCAGGGCTGAAAGGAAGCACCCATGCCTTCCCCCCGTGTGTTGAAGCTGGCCGACCAGATCAAGGTCATCGTGGCCGAGATGCTGGAGCGGCGGATCAAGGACCCCCGCCTCGGCTTCGTGACCGTCACCGACGTCCGCCTGACCGGCGACAGCCGGGAGGCCACGGTTTTCTACACCGTGCTCGGCTCCGAGGCCGAACGGGCCGGCACCGCCGTCGCTCTGGCCTCGGCCACCGGTCTGATCCGGTCCCACGTCGGCAAGCAGCTGGGGATGAAGTTCACCCCGACGGTCACCTTCATCGCCGACGCCATCCCCGAGACCGCCCGCCAGCTGGACGACCTGCTGGAGCGGGCCCGCGCGGTGGACGCCCGGGTGGCCGAGCAGGCCGTCGGCGCGACCTACGCCGGCGAGGAGGACCCGTACCGCCGCGACGACGAGCAGGACGACCTCGAGGAGGGCGACGACCCCGCGTCCGAGGTGGTTCCCGGCCCGAGCCCGGACCAGCGCTGACCACCGACTCCGGCCTGGTCGTGGTGGACAAGCCGGCCGGCTGGACCTCCCACCAGGTCGTGGGGCGGGTCCGGCGGCTGGCCGGCACCCGCAAGGTCGGCCACGCCGGCACCCTCGACCCGATGGCCACCGGGGTCCTGCTGGTCGGGGTCAACCGCGCCACCCGGCTGCTGGGGCACCTGATGCTGACCCGCAAGACCTACACCGGCACCATCCGGCTGGGGATCGACACCGTCACCGACGACGCGGAGGGTGAGGTCACCCGACGGCTGGGCGCCGCGGACGTGGCCACCGCGGCCCTGGAGGCCGCCCTGGTCCCGCTGCGCGGGGACATCCTGCAGGTCCCCACCTCGGTCTCGGCCATCAAGGTCGACGGCGTGCGCTCGTACGCCGCCGTCCGGGCCGGCCGCGAGGTGGACCTGCCCGCGCGCCCGGTCACCGTGCACCGGCTCGACCTGCTGGCCCGTCGCGACCTGGTCGTGGAGGGGCTGCCGGTGGTCGACCTGGACGTGGAGGTGGAGTGCTCCTCGGGCACCTACATCCGGGCCCTGGCCCGCGACCTGGGGGCCACCCTGGGGACCGGCGGGCACCTGACCGCCCTCCGGCGTACCTGCGTCGGACCGTTCGGCCTGGACCAGGCGCGGGACGTGCAGCCCGACGGTGCCGACCTGGGCCTGATCCCGCTGGCCGACGTCACCCGCCTGGTCTTCTGCACCCTCACCGTGACCGAGGAGCAGGAGGTGGCCGTCCGCCACGGGCGGCGGCTCCCGGGGCTGACCCTGCCCGCTCCGCAGACCGCCCTGCACAGCGGCACCGGGGAGTTCCTGGCCCTCTACCGGCAGTCCGCCGCCGACGCGGTGCCGGAGGCCGTCTTCGTCAGCTGAGGGCCCGGGGTCCCGGTCCTCAGGGCGACGGGCGGACGTCCGCGTCGGCGTCCATCCGCCGCTCGTAGACCCCGACCTCGGTGCCGAGCCACCAGTCCTGGATGCCCGGGAACGCGGCCAGCACCTTGTCGTGGCTCCAGTCATCGACCACGTGGTGCTCGTGCGGGTTGCCCTCGATCTCGTGCTGCGGGTAGTGCACGATCGGGATCGAGAGATAGATGGCCCGGCGGGCCGAGGTCTGCGCCCGCTCCCACAGCCGGCCGGCCTCGGCGGCGCTCATGTGCTCGGCGACGTCGCCCATGATGACGACGTCGGCGGCGGGCCAGGTCACCTCGCGCGCGTCACCGACGATGACCTCGTCGTAGTAGTCACGCAGGCGGTAGGTGTCGACGTAGGGCTCCCAGATCTCGATCCCGGTGATGTGGGAGACCGCCGGCCCGGCCAGCAGCTTGGCGTAGGTGCCGACGCCCGGCCCGATGTCGAGGACGGTGACCGGTCCGGCGGCGGCCAGCGCCTGGACGCGGTCCCGGGTCCACTGCTTACCCTCGGCGGAGCTCATCGGCATCGGCACAGTGTGTCAGAGCCCCGCCGGGGCCCGCTCGACCGCCGGACCCGACCCCGGCGGCCCGGGCGCCGGCGTCGGCCCCGGGGCAGGGGCTCGACCCGGGGCTCGTACGGCCCGGCCCGGGCGGCACCAGTGGTTAACTGGTGCGCCGTGACCCTCTTGTGCCCCTCCCGCGCCCGGAGCCGCCGACCATGACCCCTCGTCCGGTGGTCGTGATCGGCAACTTCGACGGCGTGCACCGCGGCCACGTGGCGCTGCTGCGGGCCGCCCGGCAGGCGGCGCCGGGGGCGCCCGTGGTGGCGGTGACGTTCTGGCCGCACCCGATGTCGGTCATCCGCCCCGACCAGGCGCCGGTCCTGCTGAGCTCGCTCGCGCGCCGGGAGGAGCTGCTACGGCAGGCCGGGGTGGACGACGTCGTGGTCGTGGACTTCACCCCCGAGGTGGCCGGGTGGAGCCCCGAGCACTTCGTCGACGCGGTGCTGCGCCCGCTCGACCCGGCCCTGGTCGTGGTGGGGGAGAACTTCCGCTTCGGCTTCCGGGCCGCCGGCACCGTGGAGACCCTGACCAGGCTGGGGGAGGGCCGCTACGCGGTCCACGTCGAGCCGCTGCTCACCGACGGGACGGTGCCCAGCTCGTCCACCCTGATCCGGCACGCGGTGGCCGAGGGCGACTTCGGCCGGGTGCGGGAGCTCTCGGACCAGGTGTTCAGGTTCACCGGGGTGGTGGTCAAGGGTGACCAGCGCGGCCGCGAGATGGGCTACCCGACGGCCAACGTGGCGGTCGACCCGGCCATGGCCGTCCCCGCCGACGGCGTCTATGCCGGCTGGGTGACCCGGCTCGACATCCCCTCCCCCCGCTGGCCGGCCGCCATCTCGGTCGGGTCCAACCCGACCTTCGACGGGCTGGAGCGGCGGGTGGAGGCGTACGTGCTGGACCGCGACGACCTCGAGCTCTACGGCGTCGAGATCGGGATCGACTTCTACGCCCGGCTGCGCGGCCAGGTGAAGTACGAGGGGATGGAGGCGCTGATCCGTCAGATGCACCTCGACGTCGAGCAGATCCGGGTGCTGCTGCACCGGCTCTGAGGGTGCGGGTGGGCGCCGCCGGTCGCCTGGATTCGTTCGGTCCGGTCTGCCGCTGGTAAGTTGACGGTTGCCGTTTGATCGGCCGCGGACTACCAAGAGCTCCCACCCACCTACGTGGACCGGCGTGTGACACGCCCGGGGGCGCCGCGCAACGGGAAACCGAGAGGAGAACTGAGTGTCGATGGACGCTACAGCGAAGAAGAAGATCATTGACGAGTACGCGACCGCCGAGGGTGACACGGGTTCTCCCGAGGTCCAGGTGGCGATCCTCACCAAGCGCATCTCGCACCTGACCGAGCACCTCAAGGAGCACAAGCACGACCACCACACGCGTCGTGGTCTGATGCTCCTGGTCGGTCAGCGTCGGCGGTTGCTGAACTACGTCGCCAAGACCGACATCAACCGGTACCGCTCGCTGATCGAGCGCCTCGGTCTGCGTCGCTGACGTCGCGGAGCGGCCCTTCCGACCCGGTCAGCCGGGACCTCGGGGCCGCTTCCCGCTGCGGCGGCACCACAACTGAACAGCGCCCCGCCCCTCGTCCGCGAGGGACGCGACGCCCCCACAACTGAACAGCTGACCACCAATCGAGAGTGCATCGCACCACAGAGGCGGAGAGTCTCGGTCCTCGGTAGTGGTTGTCGGGAAGACGCCCGTGGCGTCCGGCCCGCCGACCTCGATCGAAGACCGGCTCCCACATCGTCCGAGGAGTCCCGGCCCGCCAGGCGCCCCGACGTCGGACCCGCATGAGCCCGGCACGCTTCGTGCCACGGCCATCTCCAGGTGTGCGATGCAGTCCACACCCCCGGGCGTTCCGGCCATGTCGCCGTACGCCCCCAGAAAGGAATCCCGTGGAGGGACCAGACCTTCAGTTCACTGAAGCCATCATCGACAACGGCTCGTTCGGCCGGCACGTCGTCCGGTTCGAGTCGGGCCTGCTGGCCCGGCAGGCCGCCGGCTCGGCGACCGTCTTCTTCGACGACGACACCATGCTGCTGTCGGCGACGACCGCGCAGTCCAAGCCGCGCGACGCCATCGACTTCTTCCCCCTGACGGTCGACGTCGAGGAGCGGATGTACGCCGCCGGTCGCATCCCCGGCTCGTTCTTCCGCCGCGAGGGTCGCCCGTCCGAGGGCGCCATCCTCACCTGCCGGCTGATCGACCGTCCGCTGCGTCCCTGCTTCGTCAAGGGCCTGCGCAACGAGGTCCAGGTCGTCGTCACGGTGATGGCGCTGAACCCGAACAAGACCTACGACGTGGT
>JAOPXW010000281.1 GCA_025964935.1 Friedmanniella sp.
GACACGGCCTGGCAGCGGGAGCTGGAGGACGCCTTCAACTTCGTCGAGACCCCCGACCAGCTCGCCGCCATCGACGAGGTCAAGAAGGACATGGAGCAGGTCATCCCGATGGACCGGCTGATCTGCGGCGACGTCGGCTACGGCAAGACCGAGATCGCGGTCCGGGCCGCGTTCAAGGCGGTCCAGGACGGCAAGCAGGTCGCGGTGCTGGTGCCGACGACGCTGCTCGTCCAGCAGCACCACGCGACGTTCGCCGACCGCTACGCCGGGTTCCCGATCAACGTGGCCCCGCTGAGCCGCTTCCAGAGCGACGCCGAGACCAAGGCGACCATGGAGGGGGTCAAGGACGGCAAGGTCGACGTGGTCGTCGGGACCCACCGGCTGCTGTCGGGGGAGATCTCCTTCAAGGACCTGGGCCTGGTGATCATCGACGAGGAGCAGCGCTTCGGGGTGGAGCACAAGGAGCAGCTCAAGCGGCTCCGCACCCACGTCGACGTGCTGGCCATGTCCGCCACCCCCATCCCGCGCACCCTGGAGATGGCCATCACCGGCATCCGGGAGATGAGCACCATCGCCACCCCGCCGGAGGAGCGGCACCCGGTGCTGACCTTCGCCGGGCCGTACGAGGAGGCGCAGGTGACCGCCGCGATCCGACGTGAGCTGCTGCGCGAGGGGCAGGTGTTCTACGTCCACAACCGGGTGCAGAGCATCGACAAGACGGCCAAGAAGATCGCCGAGCTGGTGCCCGAGGCGCGGGTCGTCACCGCCCACGGCCAGATGAGCGAGCAGCGGCTAGAGCAGGTGATGGTGGACTTCTGGGAGCGCCGGGCCGACGTCCTGGTCTGCACCACGATCGTCGAGGCGGGCCTGGACATCTCCAGCGCCAACACGCTGCTGATCGAGCGGTCCGACCTGTTGGGGCTGTCCCAGCTGCACCAGCTGCGCGGCCGGGTCGGCCGGGGCCGGGAGCGCGGCTACGCCTACTTCCTCTACCCGCCGGAGAAGCCACTGACCGAGACCGCCCACGACCGGTTGGCGACCATCGCAGCGCACAGCGACCTCGGGGCCGGGATGGCGGTGGCCATGAAGGACCTGGAGATCCGCGGCGCGGGCAACATGCTGGGCGGTGAGCAATCCGGCCACATCGCCGACGTCGGCTTCGACCTCTACATCCGGCTGGTCGGCGAGGCGGTCGCGGAGTTCCGCGGCCAGGACAGCGAGCCCGAGCCCGAGGTCCGGATCGAGCTGCCGATCGACGCCCACCTGCCGACCGACTACGTCGAGTCGGAGCGGCTGCGGCTGGAGATGTACAAGCGGCTGGCCGAGGTGCGCGCCGAGGCCGACGTCAAGGCCGTCGAGGCGGAGCTGCACGACCGCTACGGCGCCCCGCCGGTGCAGGTCACCAACCTGCTCGCGGTGGCCCGCTTCCGGCTGCTGGCCCGCGAGGCCGGGCTGACCGAGATCGTCGCCTCCGGCACCTTCATCCGGTTCGGTCCCTCCGACCTGGCCGACTCGAAGGTGCTGCGGCTCAAGCGGCTCTACCCGCGCAGCGTGGTCAAGGAGACGGCCAGCTTCATCCTGGTGCCCAAGCCGATGGCGGCCTCGATCGGCGGCCCCCAGATCAAGGACACCGAGCTGCTGGACTGGTGCTCCGCGGTGATCCGCGACGTGTTCGGAGTCGGATGAGCGCGGGGCCGGTCGGCCGGTCTCGTAGGATCACACCCGTTGCTCAACAGATGAGGATGGCGATGACGTCTCAACGTCGAGGACCGCTCCGGCTCGCGGTCGCCGGGGTGACCCTGACGACCCTGCTCGTGGCGGGCTGCGGCAACGCCTCGCCGAGCGTGGTCGCGTACGTGGGCGGGTCGCGGATCACCCAGACCCAGCTGAAGACCGCGGAGGCCGGGGTGGCCAAGGCGCTGCCGGACCAGCAGGTCCCGGTCCAGGCCGTCATCAACGTGCTGATCGCCGGCACCATGGCCCAGAAGATCGCCGCCGAGAACAACATCGCCATCACCGACTCCCAGCGCGACGCCCTGGTCACCAAGAGCAACCTGGCGCCGCTGCTCGGGGTGCCGGAGGCCAAGCCGCTGGCGTACGGGGTGGCCGACCAGCAGATCACCGCCGAGAAGCTGGGCGCCGAGAAGTACCTGGCCGCCATCAAGGCGACCGACGTCAGCCTGAACCCCCGCTACGGCGTGCTCGACCCCGCCCAGAAGGTCATCGCCAGCGACCAGTCCGGGTCGCTGTCCAAGCCCGGGCCGTCGTCGTCCGAGCCGCCCCAGTGAGCTGAGCCGGATGTCGCCCGAGGGCCAACCGGACCCACGGACGCCGCTGCCCCAGGTGGAGCGGCTGGTCGCAGTGATGTCCCGGCTGCGGCGGGAGTGCCCCTGGGACGCCGAGCAGACACACCTCTCGCTGGTCACCTACCTCGTCGAGGAGGCCTGCGAGACGGTCGAGGCGATCGAGTCCGGCGACCGGCAGCACCTGCGCGAGGAGCTGGGTGACCTGCTCCTGCAGGTCGTCTTCCACGCCGAGATCGCGTCCGAGCAGGACCCCGGCTTCGGGCTGGAGGAGGTGGCCGCGGGGATCGCCGACAAGCTCGTCGCACGACACCGGTACGTCTTCGGCGCCGACGAGGTGCCGGCCGACCTGCACGCCAGCTGGGAGCAGCGCAAGGCCGTCGAGAAGGGCCGCACCTCCGCCCTGCAGGGCATCCCGGAGCAGCTGTCGGCCCTGGCCCGGGCGCAGAAGATCATCGGTCGGGCCCGCTCCCGCCGGGTCGCCCTGGTGCTGCCGGAGGAGCCGGTGCAGCCCGACGAGCTGGGCGCGGAGCTGCTCAGCCTGGTCGCCCGGGCCCAGGCAGGCGGCGTGGACGCCGAGCAGGCCCTGCGGCACGCCGTACGCGCCCTCGAGGCCGACGTCCGGACCGCCGAGGCCGACGCCCGGGCCGTTGGGGACGACGCTCCGTCCGACGTCTCGGCCGGCTGACGTCGGGACCGGCACCGACCGGGACCGCGACTCGGCCGGGTCCTACAGTGCTGTCATGAGCCAGCCCCCGGTTGAGCGCCCGCCCGGCAACGGTCCGCTGCGGCGTGAGGCCGAGGCGGCGCGAGCAGCCCGGATGGAGCTCGGCCCCGAGTACGAGGACGCGATCGCGGCCGGTCTGGCCGAGCGGATGGAGGAGCTGGCCGCCTACCGCACCGCCGAGCTCCGGCTCGCCGACGACCGGGCCCGCCGCGACACCGAGTACGACGACCGGGGCCGGACCCAGCGCTTCGTCCTCGTCCTGGTCTCCCTGGGGGCCGGCGTGCCCGTCACCGCCATCGCCGGCAACGTCGTCGACCCCGGGCTGGCTGGGGTCGTGGTCGCCTGGGCCGGCATCGTCGGGGTCAACCTGGTCTACGCGCTGACGGGTCGGCGCCCCCACCGCTGACCCGGGCCCGTCGCGGCCCGAAATTCGCGGACGCACCCGAGGGCCTGGAGGCCCGCGGGCCCGCGCGCCGATAGTCTGAGGTCACCATCTGGTCTCAAGGCCTCGGATGGGGACGTCCGTCACCTCGGGGCACCATCGGAAAGGCAGCACTCGTGGCGAGTATTGAGTTCATCGGCGCACGCGAAATCCTGGATTCGCGCGGCAACCCGACCGTCGAGGTCGAGGTCATCCTCGACGACGGCTCCGAGGGGCGCGCGGCGGTGCCCTCGGGCGCCTCCACCGGCGCCTTCGAGGCCGTCGAGCTCCGTGACGGCGGCAGCCGCTACGGCGGCAAGAGCGTCGGCAAGGCCGTCGCCGGCGTCGTCGACCAGATCGGTCCGGAGCTGCTGGGCTACGAGGCCAGCGAGCAGCGCCTGATCGACCAGGCGATGATCGAGATGGACGGCACCGACAACAAGAGCAAGCTGGGGGCCAACGCCATCCTCGGGGTCTCGCTGGCCGTGGCCCACGCGGCCGCGAACTCCGCGGACCTGCCGCTCTACCGCTACGTCGGCGGCCCCAACGCCCACACCCTTCCCGTCCCGATGATGAACATCGTCAACGGCGGGTCGCACGCCGACTCCGACGTCGACGTGCAGGAATTCATGATCGCGCCCGTCGGCGCCTCCACCTTCCGCGACGCCCTCGAGATGGGGGCAGGCGTCTACCACTCGCTCAAGTCGGTGCTGAAGAAGCAGGGCCTGTCGACCGGCCTCGGCGACGAGGGCGGCTTCGCCCCCAACCTGCCGGCCAACGTGGCCGCGCTGGAGCTCATCACCACCGCGATCGAGAAGGCCGGCCTCAAGCCCGGCACCGACATCGCGTTGGCCCTCGACGTGGCCAGCAGTGAGTTCTTCGACAACGGCTCCTACAGCTGGCAGGGCGGTCAGAAGTCGGCCGACGAGATGACCGCGATCTACGAGGAGTGGATCAACGCCTTCCCGATCGTCTCCCTCGAGGACCCGCTGGCCGAGGACGACTGGGCCGGCTGGAGCGCGCTGGTGGCCCGGATCGGTGACCGGGTCCAGGTCGTCGGCGACGACCTCTTCGTGACCAACGTGACCCGCCTGCAGCGCGGCATCGACGAGAAGGCCGCCAGCGCCCTGCTGGTCAAGGTCAACCAGATCGGCTCCCTGACCGAGACCCTGGACGCCGTCGACCTCGCCCACCGGGCCGGCTTCCGCTGCATGATGAGCCACCGCTCGGGCGAGACTGAGGACACCACCATCGCCGACCTGGCCGTCGCGACCAACTGCGGCCAGATCAAGTCCGGGGCCCCGGCCCGTACGGACCGGGTGGCCAAGTACAACCAGCTGCTCCGGATCGAGGAGGACCTCGACGACGCGGCCCGCTACGCCGGGATCGGTGCCTTCCCGCGCTTCACCGCCGGGCGGTAGTCCGCAGCGGACCGCACGACGAGCTGGACCCAGGTAGTTCCACCGAGCAGAGGGAGTCGGGTACGTGCCCGCTGGACCCCGGTCGACCTCCCGCCCAGGCGCTGGTCCTGGGCGGGGGAAGCCCCGTCCCCGGACGGCGGTCCGCGGGTCCGCCGACCCGGGTCCCGGCCCGGCTCCCCGCTCGAGTGAGGCCACTCCCACGCCGCGGGCGTCGGGGGTGGCTGCACTCCGGCCGAACCTGACCGCCCGGGCCGTGGCCCTGGTGGTGGTGCTGCTCATCCTGGTCATCTCCTTCGCCTCGTCCCTGCGGATCTACTACGCCCAGGCGCACGAGATCGCCGCCACCCAGGCCCAGATCACGGCCTCCCAGGAGCGGATCGCCGCTCTCCAGGGCGAGCTGGGGCGGTGGGACGACGCGGCGTACATCCGCACCCAGGCCCGGGAGCGGCTCGGCTGGGTGGTCCCCGGTGAGACCGGCTTCAAGGTCGTCGGGGCCGACGGCAAGCCGCTCGGCGGCGGCGTCGAGATCACCTCCGAGGCGGCGCCCGCCCCGGTCACCCCCGCCGACGCCTGGTACGCCAAGCTCTGGGGCTCGGTGGCCGCGGCCGACGACCCCACCCCGGCACCCGACCCGGCCGACGCACCGCCCATCACCGTGAACACCAGGCCGAGCCCCTCGCCCTCGGCCAGCGCCTCCGGACGCTAGGGACTCCCTCAGTCCCAGTCCAGCCGCACGGTGTCGACGAGCCGCCGGGCCCGGCCGGGGTCCAGGACGCCCTGACCGGCGACCAGGGCGTTGGCCACCGCACAGCCGGTGGCCAGCCGGAGGGCGTCCGGCAGCCCGGCCCCAGCGTCCAGCCCCACCAGCAGCCCACCCAGGAACGCGTCCCCGCTGCCCACCGCGTAGCGGCCCTGCTCCGCCGGCTGCCGCACGCGCCAGACCCCGCCGTCCCGCACGGCCACCGCCCCCCGTACGCCGTCGGTCAGCACCACGGTCCCGCCGGTCCGGGCGGCCACCTCCGTGGCCAGGTCGACCAGCGCCGTGTCGACCGGGCGGTCGAGCAGGGCGGCGGCCTCCGCCCGGTTGACCTTGGTCAGGCTCGGTCGGGCCCCGA
>JAOPXW010000296.1 GCA_025964935.1 Friedmanniella sp.
GGGCCGGCGGGCCGGCTGGCGGCCCGGCGACGACGCGGCGGCGCGGCGGGTGCCTCGACCGACGAGGTCTGGTCGGGGGTGGTGGTGGTTGTGTCGGGCTCGTTGTCGAGCATCCGGACTCCTCTAAGGCGCTGCGGACAGCGCTCTGATCTCGTTCGCGCTACGGCAGGGCCGGGCGGCGGAAGCTTACGGGGATCGACGCGGCACACGACTCTCCCGCGGTCAAGACCGGCCTTCGTCCACACGAAGGCTGGCTCGTCGCGGTGAAGGGTCACGCTGGTCACCGGCGCCGCGACCTCTCACGTCACGACTGTCGTCGAGGTTGGACACGACGTGTCGCAACCACCCCGAGTATCCCACACGTCTCAGCCCGAAGGGACCCTCGACACCGTGAGGGTCGTCGGCGACCCGCTGCGGCGTCAGCGCCCCGGTTCGGCGATCTCCCCGGTGTCGGGGTCGAGCACGCCCTGGGCCAGCCGGGTGAGTACCGGGACGGCCGGGGCGAAGTCGGGGCTCAGCCGGGTCAGGGCGCTCAGCACGTCGTCCGGCCGGACCAGGGGGGTCTGGTGGGCCAAGGTGACCAGCAGACCCGTGCCCTCGATGCTCAGGCTGACCACGGCCGCCCGGGCGTCGAACTCCCGCATCCCGTTCTTGGTCATCCGCTCGACCAGCACCGCCTCCTGGGCCAGGAAGAGGGCGACCGCGCCGGGCAGCGTGCTGGTCGCCTCCTCCGGCAGGTCGACCCGCCAGCGCGACCCGGTCAACAGGTCGGCCAGGGCACCCGGCGGGGAGACCACAACGGAGACGATGTCGAGGCCGGGCGGCAGCGCCGCGTCCAGCGCCTCGCGGACCCGGTCGGGTTCGCAGACCTGGGTCAGCCCGATCTCGAGGTACTCCGCCTCGCTGGCGGCCCCGGTCGGGGAGGCGTTGGCGTACGAGATGCGGGGGTGGGGCGAGAACCCCGAGGAGTAGGCCATCGGAACCCCCGCCCGCCGCAGGGCCCGCTCGAAGGCGCGGCCGAAGTCACGGTGCGACGTGAACCGGGCCCGGCCCCGCTTGGCGTACTGGATGCGCAGGCGCTGCACGGGCGGCGCCTGCTGCTCGGGCTGGGGGCGGGACGGTGACACCGCCAGAGCGTAACGCCCCCAGCACCGGGCTCAGCGGGTCAGGCCGACACCTTCGGGGCGTTGAACCCGTGCAGCGGCTCCCCGGGGAGGACCTCGTCGTCGCCCCCCGGACCGTGCTCGTCGAGCATCGTCGTCTCGTCGAACGGCCGCTGGCCGGCCAGCACCGCGTCCAGCTGCTCGCGGTCGATGGAGTTGGTCCACGAGCCCACCAGCACGGTGGCCACGGCGTTCCCGGCGAAGTTGGTCACCGCCCGGGCCTCGGACATGAAGCGGTCGATCCCCACGATCAGGCCCACTCCGTCGACCAGTTCGGGACGGTGCGAGGCGAGCCCGCCGGCCAGGGTGGCCAGGCCCGCGCCGCTGACCCCGGCCGCACCCTTGGAGGCCAGCATCATGAACAGCAACAGCGAGATCTGCTCGGGCAGCCGCAGCGGCTCCCCCATCGCCTCGGCCACGAACAGGGAGGCCATGGTCAGGTAGATGGCGGTGCCGTCCAGGTTGAAGGAGTAGCCGGTGGGGACCACGACCCCCACCGTCGGCTTGGCGACGCCGAGGTGCTCCATCTTGGCGATCAGCCGCGGCAGTGCCGACTCCGAGGAGGAGGTGGAGACGATGAGCAGGAACTCCCGGCCCAGGTAGCGCAGCAGCTTGAAGATGTTGAGCCCGGTCACCAGCTTGAGGATCAGCCCGAGCACGATGAAGACGAAGATCGCGCAGGTGACGTAGAAGCCGAACATCAGGACGGCCAGGCTCTTGAGGGCGGCGACGCCGGTGGCGCCGACCACGGCCGCGATGGCGCCGAAGGCGCCGATGGGTGCGGCCCACATGATCATCGCCAGCACCCGGAAGACCAGCCGCTGCAGGTGGCCGACGCCGGCCAGGATGGGCTTGCCGGCCGGGCCCATGGCCTGCAGCGCGAACCCGACGAGCAGCGCGACCAGCAGGGCCTGCAGGACGACGCCCGAGGTCAGGGAGGAGATCAGGGTGTCGGGGATGATGTGCAGGAGGAAGTCCGCCGTGGTCGTCTTGGCCCCGGCCTGCGCGGCACCCTTGGCCGCGATGTCGCCGGTGAGCCGCAGGCTCTCACCGGGCTTGAGGATGTTGCCGACCACCAGGCCGATGGCCAGGGCCACCGTCGACATGGTCAGGAAGTAGGCGAGGGCGATACCGCCCACCTTGCCCACCTGGGCCGCGCTGCGGACCGAGCCGACCCCGATGACGATGCTGCAGAAGATGACCGGCGCGATCATCATCTTGATCAGGGCCACGAAGCCGGTGCCGAGCGGCTTGAGCTGGACGGCGAAGTCGGGGGCGACGATGCCCACGATGATGCCCAGGATCACCGCCACGATGACCGCGATGTAGAGCAGATGGGTGCGTTCCTTGCGCCGGGGCGTGCCGGTCGCTCCGCCGGGCGTGGCCGCGGCCGGTTCCGTACTGGGCGTCATTGCCATGGTCGATCTCCCCTTCGAGACGGTGTCGGTGATCAGCAGCATGCTGCACCCGCGGCCCCGGCGTCCTCTTTCGTACGTTGAGTTCACGCATGTCCTCGGGTGGGCCGCCGAGTGACGGCGCCCGCGCCGGGCGGCGGGGCAGAATGCTCGCATGACGCAGCGGCGCACCACCGGCGCGGCCTCCCTGGCCCGCCAGATCCTGCTGCTCCAGGTTCTGGTGCTGGCCGTGGTCATCTCGGCGGCCCTGCTGCTCGCGGTGTCGGACGCCCGGCGTACGTCGCAGCAGGAGGCCACCGCCCGGGCCGTGGCCGTGGCGGTCACCGTGGCCGACTCCCCCACGGTCGAGGAGGGGCTGGCCGCCCCCGACCCCCCGACGGTCCTGCAGCCCTTCGCCGAGCGGGTCCGGACCGACACCGGCACCGATTTCGTCGTCATCATGAGTCCCGACGGCATCCGCTGGACCCATCCCGACCGGGCCAACATCGGCAAGCGGTTCCTGGGCTCGATCAGCGAGGCCCAGCAGGGCCGAGTCGGGACCGAGCTCTACACCGGCACCCTCGGTCCCTCGGTCCGCGCCGTCGCCCCGGTGGTCCGGGGCGGCCGGGTCGTGGCCCTGGTCGGCGCCGGCATCACCATGGAGACGGTCAACGCCTCCCTGCGGGCCAACCTGCCCGGGCTGGTGCTGG
>JAOPXW010000305.1 GCA_025964935.1 Friedmanniella sp.
CCAGGTCGACGGCCTGGATGCGCAGCAGCCGCAGCGCCCCCAGGGGCCGGAACCGCCCGTGCAGGTCGACCGATGGCAGCGGGAAGACCAGGGTGGTCAGCACGGCCACGGCCAGCCCGGTGAGCACCAGGAACAGCGACAGGTGCCCCCACAGCAGCAGCCAGGTGCCGGTGAGCACGACCAGGGCGGTGGGGCGTACGCGACCCCGCAGGGTGCTCATCGCAGTCCCACCGGGAGGACGGCGCGGACGTAGCGGGCGCCGTCGAGGACGTCGGCGGCGGCCCGGCCGGTGTAGCCGTAGAGCGGACCCGCCACCACCGTCAGCCCGACCCCGAGGGTGACCAGCACGCCCGCGGTCAGCACCAGACCGACCGGCATTCGGCGCGGGGCGACACTCTCCCCGTCGTAGCCGTCCTCGGCCGCGGCCCCCTCGGCCCCCTGCTCGCCGGCGACCATCTCGAGCTCGTCGGTCTCCTCGCTGACCGGCCGCCAGAACGCCCGGTTCCAGACCTTGGCCATGGCGTAGAGGGTCAGCAGGCTGGTGAGCACCCCACCGCCGACCAGCAGGGAGGCGAGGAAGCCGCCGTGCTGGACGCCGGCCTGGAGCAGCCCGACCTTGCCCACGAACCCCGACAGCGGCGGGATGCCGGCCAGGTTCATGGCGGGGACGAAGAACAGCACCCCCAGCACCGGCGAGGCCGCCGCCAGCCCGCCCAGCTTGTTCAGCGACGTGCTGCCGCCCCGGACCTCGATCAGACCGGTGACCAGGAACAGGGTGGTCTGGATCGTGATGTGGTGGACGATGTAGAAGATGGCCCCGGCGTAGCCCGCCGTGGTGGCCAGCCCCACCCCGAAGATCATGTAGCCGATGTGGCTGACCAGGGTGAAGGACAGCATCCGCTTGATCTCACTCTGCGCGACCGCCCCCAGGATGCCCACCACCATGGTGGCCAGCGCGGCCCACAGCAGCAGCGCGGTGAGGTGCCGGTCGGGAAAGAGCACGGTCTGGGTGCGGATGATGGCGTACACCCCGACCTTGGTCAGCAGCCCGGCGAAGACCGCGGTGACCGGCGCGGGCGCGGTCGGGTAGGAGTCGGGCAGCCAGGCCGACATGGGGAACACGGCCGCCTTGATGGAGAAGACGGTGAGCAGCAGCAGCTGCAGCACGAGCTGGACGTCGCCGGGCAGGTCGGGCAGCCGCACCGCGAGCTGGGCCATGTTGACCGTGCCGACAGCGGCGTACACCGCGACCAGGGCGATCAGGAAGAGGGTCGAGGAGAGCAGGCTGACCACGACGTAGGTGCTGCCGGCCCGGACCCGCTCCCGGGTGCCGCCCAGGGTGAGCAGGACGTACGAGGCGAAGAGCAGCATCTCGAAGCCCACGAACAGGTTGAACAGGTCCCCGGCCAGGAAGGCGTTGGACACGCCGGCCGACAGCACCAGCAGCGTGGGGTGGAAGATCGAGACCGGGGTCTCGCGCTGTCGCTCCGCCTTGTCGGCGTTGAGGGAGAAGACCAGCACCACCAGGGTGACCGCGCAGGAGACGACCAGCATCAGGACCGACAGCCGGTCGGCGACCAGGGCGATCCCGAGCGGCTGCGGCCAGGCGCCGACCCAGAGCACGATCGGCCCGCTGCGGTCCACGGCGTACATCAACACCCCGGCCACCACGACGACGGCGGTCATGACGGTGGTGGAGACCGCACGCTGCGCGCGCGGGTGGCGGTTCAGGGCGAGGGCGAGGGCCGCCCCGATCAGGGGCAGCAGGACGGGCAGCGGGACCAGGTTGTTCACGCGTCGGCTCCCCGCTCCGAGCGCGCGTCGGCCCGGGCGCGGGCCCGGGCGTCGGGCTGGACCTGCGGATCCCGGTCGTCGAGCCCGCTGACCCGCGCCCCCTCCTCGTCCGCGCTGCCACGCCCCACCTCGTCGGGCACCTCGGAGTCGTCGTCGTCGTCGTCCTGACCACGGTCGAGCCCGGCCAGCTCGCGGATGGCGGCGTCCTCCACGTCGTCGGCGACCTCGTCGTGCCCGTTCAGCTGGAAGCTGCGGTAGGCCAGCGTCAGCAGGTAGGCGGTCACGGCCAGCGTGATGACGATGGCGGTCAGCACCATGGCCTGCGGGAGCGGGTCGCTCATCTGCCCGGCCGGGGTGACATCGATGATGGGCGCCCCGTTCGCCGGACCGCTGGCGACCAGGAAGAGCACGCTGACCCCGTTGCTGGCCAGCAGCACCCCGATCAGGATCCGGGTCAGGGAGCGTTCGAGCAGCAGGTACACCCCGGCTCCGACCAGGATCGCGCCGATCAGCACCAGCGTCAGGTTCGGGCTCACCGGGTTGCTCCGTCGGTCCGGCGGGCCGAGGTGGCCCGGTCCCGCAGGGTGGCGTGGGCGCTGGGCGCCTTGTCGTCGAGCTCATGCTGGTCGATGCCCGAGCCGAGGCTGCGGGCGAGGTCGAGCATCACCCCGATCACGATGAGGTAGACGCCGATGTCGAAGAAGACCGAGGTGACCAGGTGCGGTGAGCCGAGCAGCTCCAGCGTCCCGAACGGGGTGGCCAGCTCCTGCAGCGGACCGGCGGCCAGGCTCACGTCGTAGCTCTGCAGCACACGGCCACCGAAGGGCAGCGGGGCCAGGGCGCTCAGGGCGCTGATCAGCAGCCCGGCGCCGAGGACCCGGCCGGCGTCGACCGGCGCCGCCTCGTCGAGCTCGGCCCCGCCGGCCGCCAGGTAGCGGATGACCAGGGCGGTCCCGGCGACCAGGCCGCCGGCGAAGCCGCCGCCCGGAGCGTTGTGCCCGGCGATCAGGAGGTAGACCGAGACCACGATCATCACCGGGAACAGGATCCGGGTGACCACCTCGAAGATGATCGAGCGGTGGACCGGGGACAGGGTCTCTGTGCCCCGGAGCCAGGTCATCCGCCCGGCGGGGGCGGTGTCGGGGTCGCTGCCCGGCCCGGCCGCGTCGCCGTCGTTCGCGCTCGGCCGGGTCGGCGGCTCGGAGCGGGTCCGGACGAAGATCAGGCTGGCCACGCCGGTCGCCGCCACGACGAGCACGGCGATCTCGCCCATCGTGTCCCAGGCCCGGATGTCGACCAGGATGATGTTGACGATGTTGCGGCCGTAGCCGAAGTCGTACGCCGCCTCGGCGTACTGCTCCGACACCGGGGCGGCGGTCCGTGCCCCGGCCGCGACCAGGGCGACGAGGCCGACCACGACCCCGACGGTCGCGGCCACGACCAGCCGCCACCAGCGGCTGGAGTGCAGCGGTCGGCTGGTGAAGTACTTGGGCAGCTTCCGGGCCACGAGCGCGAAGACGACCAGCGTCACCGTCTCGACGAGGGCCTGGGTGAGGGCGAGGTCCGGCGCCCCGTGCAGCAGGAAGAGCATGGCCACGCCGTAGCCCGTGACCCCGACCAGCATCACCGCACGGAGCCGCCCCCGGGAGGTGGCGGCCCCCAGGGCGCCGACCGCCATCAGGACGCCGACCAGCACCTGGGCCGGGGTGTCGAAGACCCGGAACGACGCCGGCCAGTGGGTCAGCCGGAGCAGCGCTCCCCCGGGCAGCAGGACGACCACGACGAGGATGGAGCCCAGGTAGAGCGGCAGCGAGCCCCGCTGCGAGACCGCGGTGACCTCCACCGCCAGCCGGTCGAGCCCTCGCATCAGCCGGTGGTAGGCGTGCTCGGCGTCCACCGAGCGGGGGAAGGTGGACTGGGCCCGGGCGACGAACATCCGCTGCCAGAACAGCAGCACGCCGGCCGAGACGGCCAGGGCCGACATCCCCAGCGGCACGCTGAGCCCGTGCCACAGGGCGAGCCCGTGGCTCTCCTCCCCCACGGCGAACGCGGCCACGTAGCCGTGCAGGGCCTCGGTCAGCGGGTGACCGAGGAACCCGCCGACCAGGCTGAGCGCGGCGAGCAGCACGGGCACCGCGGCGAAGCCCCAGGGGACGCGGTGGCAGGCGGTCGCCGTCCCTTCCTGGCCCTCGGCCCCCTCGGTGTCGACCGGGGTGAAGTCCGGCTTGGAGGCGAAGGCCCCCCACAGGAACCTCAACGTGTACGCGACGGTCAGGGCCGAGCCGGCCACCAGGGCCAGGGCCAGCAGCACCGCGGGCAGGACGCGTACGGCGGTGCCGTCCCCGCCGGCGACCAGGTTGGTCAGCCCCTCGAAGGCCGCCTCCTTGGCCACGAACCCGATGGTCGGGGGCAGGGCGGCCATCGAGGCGCCGGCCACCACCGCAGCCGCTGCGACCACCGGCATGGCCCGCCCTACCCCGGTGAGCTTGCGCAGGTCGCGGGTCCCGGCGCTGTGGTCGACGATGCCGACGACCAGGAAGAGGGTGGACTTGAACAGCGCGTGCGAGATGACCAGCGCCAGCCCGGCCAGCGCCGCGGACCGGGTGCCCAGACCCGTGAGGACGACCAGGAACCCGAGCTGGCTGACGGTCCCGTACGCCAGCAGCACCTTGATGTCGTACTGCCGCAGTGCCCGCCAGCCGCCGATGATCATGGTCGCCGCACCCAAAGTCAGGGTCAGCGGCCGCCAGGCCGGGGTGGCGGCGAACACGGGGGCCAGCACCGCGACCAGGTAGACCCCGGCCTTCACCATCGCCGCGGCGTGCAGGTAGGCGCTGACCGGGGTGGGCGCGGCCATCGCGCCGGGCAGCCAGAAGTGGAACGGCACCAGGACCGACTTGGCGAGCGCACCGACCATCAGCAGCATGACCTCCACCACCACCAGCGGGGAGGAGAGGCCGCCGCCGGCCGCCGCCGCGAGCACGCCGGACAGGCTGAAGGTGTCGTAGCGGACGCCGAGCAGCACGATCCCGACCAGCATCGCCAGACCACCGAAGGTCGTGACGATCAGGGCGGTCAGGGCGGCCCGACGGTTGGCGGCGAAGGCCGGGTTGTGTCCCACCAGCAGGTAGGAGAAGACGGTGGTCAACTCCCAGAAGACGTAGAGGGCGATCAGGTCGTCGGAGGTGACCAGCCCGGTCATCGCCCCGGCGAAGGCCACCAGCACGGCCCCGGTCCGCAGTGGCGGGTCGTCGTCGCCGAAGTAGAAGCGGCAGTAGACCAGCACCAGCGCGCCGACCCCGCTCACGATCAGCGTCAGCACCCACTGAAGCAGCCCGACCCGGAAGGAGAGGTTGACGTCGAGGCTGGGGATCCAGGCGAACGACTCCGTGGGCACCGCGCCGGCGAGCACCGCGCTCCCCTGGGCGATCGCCCAGACCACGGTGGCGGCCGGAGCCAGGGCCAGCAGGTAGAACGCGCGTCCGCGCAGGCCCCGGAGCAGCAGCGGCGCGACGAGGGCGACACCGAAGTGCACGGCGATGAGGAAGGTCACGGGGGCCTGTCGTCGGAACGGGTCGGTCGTTGATCTTAACCGGGTCCGCTCCCCTCGGACCGCCGCGCCCGGATGCCGGGAGCCCCTAGCGGACGCCCACCCGGTCCAGCACCACCGAGGCCGCACGGCGCCCCGAGACCAGGGCTCCCTGGATCGAAGCGGTGTCGCGGTGGTCCCCGGCGAGGATGATCCCGGTGGCGGTCACGTCTCGCCGCCGGACCCGCAGCGGCGGCGGCAGGGCCGGCAGCGCCGCCGCGACCACGTGCTGGGTGACGAGCTCCCAGGCACCGGTGTCGACCCCGTAGAGGAGACCGGCCTGGGTGCGGGCGGCCCGCTCGGCCCCCGCGTCGGCCCCGAGCACGGTGGTGGCGATCAGCGGGCGACCGGCCGGGGCGTACGTCGGCGCCACGGTGGTCATCACGGCCGAGTTGACCACGGGTCCCCGGCGGTCGGCGTCCAGGTGCAGCATCGGGACCCGGGTCGGGGGCTCGGGGGCGGTGTGCCAGAAGGTGGTGAGGGCCTTCATGGCCGGGCTCGGCTCGCCGGTCAGGTCCTGCGCGGTGGGCGGGTCGGTGGCCACCACGACGGCCCGGGCGGGGAGCTCCCCGGCCTCGGTCGCGACGGTGGTCGGGCTGACGCCGTGCACGCGGACCCCGAGCCGTACGGTGCCCGGGGCCAGGTCGGCCGCGATCACCTCGGGGAGCCGGCCCATGCCGAGGGAGGGCACCCCCGGCGAGCCGAGGAGGAAGGACCGGAGCAGCAGGGCGGCGAAGTTGGCCGAGGTCGACCCCTCGCCCTCGGCCAGGACCCCGGCCAGGAAGGGCTCGACGACCCCTGTCCGCAGCAGTCCGGTGACCCCCGCCCGGTCCAGCGAGGCGGCCAGGGTGGTGTCGGGCCGGCCGAGGAGGTGGCGTACGGGGAGCAGCGAGGCCGCGGCCCAGCGGGCGAAGCGGAGCTTGTCGGCCAGGCTGCCGAGCGGCGCGCTCAGGGTGGCGGCCAGCCGGGTCGGCTCCCGCCGGGGGTCGGCCAGGACCAGCCGCCGGGAGCCGTGGGCGACCACGACCCCGGCCTGGAAGGACCGCAGGTCCAGCTCGTCGAGGTCGAGCACGTGCTGGAGGACCGGGTAGGACGGGTTCAGCAGCTGGAAGCCCCGGTCGCAGCGGAAGCCGTCGACCAGGTCGGTCCGGACCCGGCCCCCGACGGCGTCGGAGGCCTCCAGGACCACCACGTCCACCCCGGCCCGGGTCAGGCGCTGGGCACAGGCCAGGCCGGCCAGCCCCGCGCCGACCACCACGACCGGGGCGGCGCTACCGGAGGACATCGGACCGCTGCTCGTCATGGGGACACGCTCTCACGGTCCCGCGAGCGAGGCCTACGACGCGAGGTGCGGGAACCAGAGCGCGATCTCGCGGGCCGCCGACTCCGGGGAGTCCGAGCCGTGCACCAGGTTCTCCCGGTTGGACAGCGAGAAGTCGCCCCGGATGGTGCCGGGGGCGGACTTGCGGCCGTCGGTGGCCCCGTTGAGGGCCCGGACCACCTCGATCGCCTCGTCGCCCTCCAGGATCACGGCCACGGACGGACCGGAGGTGACGAAGGCCCGCAGCGGCGGGTAGAAGGCCCGCTCGACGTGCTCGGCGTAGTGCTGGTCGGCCAGCTCGCCGCTGACCAGGCGCTGCTCCAGGGCCACGATGGTGAGTCCCTTGGCCTCGAAGCGGCTGAGGACGGCACCGACCAGGCCCCGCCGTACGGCGTCGGGCTTGATCAGGACGAACGAACGCTGGGTGGGCGCGGGGTCAGGCGTCGCAGAGCTCATGGCGCGACCCTACCGAATCCGGTCCGGTCACGCCTGTCCTCCGGGCGGGGGTGGATCCGCGCTCGCAGGCGTGTCTCACTCCGCCCGGGCGGCGTTGCGCTCGTCGAGCCGACGGCCCAGGACCACCGTGATCAGCCAGAGTCCGGCGAACATCGCCCCGACGATGAACATCGTGGAGGTGAGCAGGCCCAGCGACAGGGCGGCCGCCTGGGTGACCCAGCCCAGCACGTAGCCCCACGGCTTGCGCAGCGTGGCCGAGGAGACCAGGGCCAGGAGTGCGGCGCCGCCGGCGACGAGCACGGCGTTGCGGGTCGGTACCCCGGAGACGAAGATCATCACCGGCACGGCCAGTGCGAAGACGATGACCTCGAAGATGAGGACCGACAGCAGCACCGAGCGCATCGGGTTGCGTGCGCTGAGCCTCATCGCCAGTCGTCCTCACCGGAGAACTGCCCGTTGGCCGACGGCTCGTCGGCGTAGTCGGCGTCCCAGTCGGCGTCCGACCCCGACCCCGACTCCGGGTCGGGCGTCCGGGCGTCCTCGGGTCGGACCAGCAGCGTCCGGGCCTCCCCCACCGCCACCACGGAGCCGGTGACCAGCACTCCGGGTGAGCCGGTCGAGTCCGTGTCGGCCATCGACAGGGCCCGCTCCAGAGCGTCGTCCAGGCGCGGCGCGACGTGCACCCGATCGGCACCGAAGATCTCAGCGGCCAGCTCGGCGAGCTCGTGGGCGGGCATCCCGCGCGAGGTCGAGGCCACCTGGGTGATGACGACCTGGTTGAGGATCTCCTCGAGGACGGTCAGCACCCCGCGGGCGTCCTTGTCCGCCATCACCGCGACCACCCCGATCAGCGGGTTGAAGTCGAAGGACTCCTGGATGGCCGCTGCAGTCGCGCGGGCTCCGTGGGGGTTGTGGGCGGCGTCGAGCACCACACTCGGCGAGCGGCGTACGACCTCGAGCCGACCCGGGAAGCTCACCTCGGCGAAGCCCTCCCGGACGACGTCGGGGTTGACCGCCTTCAACCCCAGGAACGCCTCGACGGCGGCCAGGGCCTGCGCGGCGTTCGCGGCCTGGTGGGCCCCGTACAGGGGGAGGAACACGTCGTCGACCGGCCCCTCGGCGCCGTTCAGCCGAATCAGCTGGCCGCCCACGGCGAGCTGGCGGCTGAGGACCCCGAAGTCCGGGCCCTCCCGCTGCGGCAGGGCACCGACCTCGGCGCACCGCTCGAGCAGCACCTGCGCCGCCTCCAGGCTCTGACCGGCCAGGATCGCGTGCGCGCCCGGCTTGATGATGCCGGCCTTCTCGGTCGCGATCTCGGCCACGGTCTCCCCCAGCAGGTGGGTGTGGTCCAGGTCGATCGGGGTGATGACGGCCACCTGGCCGTCGGCCACGTTGGTGGCGTCCCAGGTCCCGCCGAGCCCGACCTCGATCACCGCCACGTCGACCGGGGCGTCGGCGAACGCGGCGTAGGCCATGCCGGTGATGATCTCGAAGAAGGTCATCGCGACCCCGTCGATGTCGCGCTCGTCGACGATCTCCACGTACGGCTGCAGCTCGCGCCAGACCTCGTCGAAGCGGTCGTCGCTGATCGGCTCGCCGTCGATGGTGATGCGTTCGTTGACGCTCATCAGGTGGGGGCTGGTGAAGCGACCGGTCCGCAGTCCGGTGGCCCGGAGCAGGGACTCGATCATGGCGGCGGTGCTGCCTTTGCCGTTCGTCCCGGTCAGGTGGATGACGGGGTAGGCGCGCTGCGGGTCACCCAGCAGCTCCATCAGCGCCTGGATGCGGCCCAGGCTGGGCGCGACACGGTTCTCGGGCCAGCGCGCGGTCAGGGCGGACACGATCTCGGCATGGGTCTGGTGAGCAGGCATATCCGGGCCAGTCTAGGGCGCGGGCCCGCACCCGGCCCGCCCGCTCGGACCGGCAGCGCTCAGACCGGCGACCAGGTCAGTCGCCGGGTCAGGCCAGCAGCCGGGTCAGCACCAGGGGGGTCAGCCCGAGGACCGCGGCCAGACCCGTACAGATCCAGTCCACCCGGCGCCAGGGCGACCCGAGCGCGAAGGTCCGGCGCGACGCGGCCGCGAAGCCGCGGGCGTCCATGGACAGCGCCATCTCCTGCGAGGCGCGCAGGGTCCAGACCAGCAGCGCGAAGGTCAGGGAGGCGGCGTGCCGCACCCGGGCCGGGATCGAGCGGCCCGGGCTGAGGGCGCGGATGGTCCGGATCTCCACCATCTGGCGCCAGGTGTCGAGCAGGTGCTGCAGCCGGAGCAGGGCCGCCGCGGCCGCCACCACGGGGCGGTGCGGCAGGTGCGCCCGCTGGGCGAGGGCGTCGCCGAGCCGGCTGGGCGGCAGCGACGGCACGACCAGCACCCCGGGCACGACCAGGTAGCCGATCCGCAGCACCTCCCGGGCCGCGACCGGCCAGGCGTCCGGGCTGAAGGCCGCGCGGTCGCTGAAGACCAGCGCCGACCAGCCCACGGTGAGGGCGGCCAGCCCGACCGGCACCAGCCGGGGCAGCAAGCTGCGTGCGGAGCGGACGGCCAGCGGAGCGGCGAGGGCCACCAGGGCCAGGCCGGCGAGCCCGACCCGCCAGTCGGTGATGGCGAAGGACCCCAGGGCCGCGGCCAGAGCGACCAGCAGCAGGGCCAGCGGGTTCGCCCGGGCGGAGGGCGGGCCGTCGGGGTCGAGCACCTCGGTCACCGCGTACGCGGCGGGCGCGAGCCCGGCCGTCGGCCCCGGGGGGTCGGGCAGCCGCACCTGGTCACCCAGGGCCGCGGCGAGCACGGCGTCGTGGGTGCTGGCCAGCACCGCTCCACCCTCGGCCTGCAGGGCCTG
>JAOPXW010000307.1 GCA_025964935.1 Friedmanniella sp.
CCGGCGTCGGTGCGTCCGGGGCGGGGGTGCCCCGTCGCGGGCGGTGCGGCCGGGTCGAGGGCGAGCTGGGCCACCGCGACCACGTGGCCCGCGGGGGCCCAGGGAGCGTCCTGGGCGAGGACGGCGGTCACCGTCAGGAAGGCCTCCGAGGGCCCCGGGCCCTCCGCCACGAGCCCCTCGGGCAGCTCGACGGTGGTGCGGCCGCCGGCGGGGACCGAGCCGACCGCGAGCTCGACGTCGTCGATGGGCTCCCCGTCCACCTCGCGAACCGCGCGGAAGTGCAGGTGGTCGGTGCTCAGGGAGTGGTAGCGGTTGCGGAGGGTCAGCTCGCGGCCGACCCGGGTCACCACGACGGGCTGGTTCACCACGGTGAACTCGGCCAGCGACGGCGTGGGGGTCTCGTCGGGCAGGATCATCCCGTCCATCACGAAGTTGCCGTCGTGAACGACCTCGCCGAAGTCCCCGCCGTAGCCGTAGAACGGGGTGCCGTCGGCGGCGTGGGTCAGCAGGCCGTGGTCCCGCCACTCCCAGATGAAGCCGCCGTGCAGCCGGGGGAACCGCTCGGCCAGGTCGTCGTAGAGCTGCATCCCGCCGGGCCCGTTGCCCATGGCGTGCGCGAACTCGCACATCAGGAACGGCTTGGTCCGGACACGCTGCCCCTCGGCGGCGGTGCAGCCCAGCAGCGGGCCCGACTGACCGCCGATCGCGGCGGTCTCGGCGAAGTTGGGGTACATCCGGGAGTAGACGTCGGTGTACGCGCCGGTGTAGTCGCCCTCGTAGTGCACCGGGCGGGCCGGGTCGCGGCGCCGGACCCAGTTAGCCATGGCGGCCAGGTTGGCCCCGGTGCCGGCCTCGTTGCCCAGGGACCAGATGACGATGCTCGGGTGGTTCTTGTCCCGCTCCACGGTCCGCTCGATCCGGTCCAGGTAGGCGTCGCGGAAGCGGGGGTCGTCGCTGGGGTTGCCGCGCCAGCCCAGGAAGACGAACCCGTGCGTCTCCAGGTCGCACTCGTCGATGACCCAGAAGCCCAGCTCGTCGGCCAGGTCCAGCACCCGGGGGTGCGGCGGGTAGTGGCTGGTCCGGATCGCGTTCACCCCGGCCCGCTTCATGTGCAGCAGGTCGGCCCGGGCGTGGTCGGCGTCGAACATCCGACCGCGTACGGGGTGCGTCTCGTGCCGGTTCATGCCCCGGAAGACGACCTTGCGCCCGTTGACCAGGAAGAGGTCACCGGTGATCTGGACCCGGCGGAAGCCGAGCCGCAGGGTCACGGTCTCCCCGCTCGAGCGGACGTGGACCTCGTACAGCCGGGGGGTCTCGGCCGTCCACGGCTCGACGGCGCCGACCCCGAAGGCCGCCACGTCGGCGGCGGTCGTGAAGGTGCGGCTGACCTGCAGCTCGGGGATCTCCACCGTGACCGGGTACGCGGCGTCGCCGGCGACGAGCTCCGGGGTGACCGAGCCGCCGGTGTCGGGGTCGAGGTCGGTCCGCAGCCACACGTCGTCGACCGCGCCGTACGGGCGGGCCAGCAGGGTCACGTCCCGGAAGATGCCCGGCAGCCACCACTGGTCCTGGTCCTCCAGGTAGGTCATGGACGACCACTGGTGGACCCGGACCGCGATCACGTTCTCGCCGGCGGTGAGCAGGTCGGTCACGTCGAACTCGTTGACCAGCCGGCTGCCCTTGCCGATCCCCACCTCGTGGCCGTTCAGCCAGACCCGGTAGACCGACTCCACCCCGTCGAAGCGCAGCAGCACCCGTTCGGCGTCCCAGTCCGGCAGGGTGAACCGCCGCCGGTGGTCACCGGTGGGGTTCTCGTCGGGGACGTGGGGCGGGTCGATCGGGAAGGGGTACTGCACGTTGGTGTAGATCGGGTGCCCGTACGCCCCGTCGCCCTCCAGCACCCAGTGCGACGGGACTGCGATGGTGTCCCAGCCGGAGTCGTCGTAGTCGGTCGCCCCGGGTTCGTCCAGCCCGGCCGCGGTCGGGGACCAGCGGAAGCGCCACTGGCCGTTGAGGCTGAGCTGGGCGGCGTCACTGTCCACCCAGGCCCGGGCGGGGCTGCGGTGACCGGCGCCGGGGGAGAAGTCTTCGAGGTAGGAGCTCACGGATCGCCACCCTACGTCCCGCCCGCACGTGCGTCGGCCGGGGGCGGCGGCGGCGAAGTCGCGTGTTGCGACCCCTGACCGGTAGGCTTCGTTACTTGTCTGGCGAAGACCGTCGGAGATCTGACTAGGTTCGGGGCCGGAGTTCGTCCCGGAATATCGAAGGGCACTGCATCGTGGGTTCGGTCATCAAGAAGCGCCGTAAGCGGATGGCGAAGAAGAAGCACCGCAAGCTGCTGAAGCGGACGCGTATCCAGCGTCGCCGCGCCGGCAAGTAGCGGCTGCGCAGGGGGTTAGATGACGCGGGTCGTCCTCGTCACCGGAGTCTCACGGGACCTCGGTGCACGGTTCGCCCGCTCACTAGCCGCCGACGCGGACGTCGACGTGATCGGCGTCGACGTCACACCCCCCAGGTTCGACCTGGGTCGGGCCCGGTTCGTCCGGGCCGACATCCGGAACCCCGTCATCGCGAAGGTCATCACCGCTTCGGCGGTGGACACCGTCGTGCACATGGCCATGGTGGCGACCCCTGGGGGGGCCGGCGGTCGGTCGTCGATGAAAGAGATGAACGTCATCGGCACCATGCAGCTGCTGGCGGCAGTCCAGAAGGCGCCGTCGTTCCGCAAGCTGGTCGTCCAGAGCTCGGTGTCGGTGTACGGCGCCTCGCCACGGGACCCGGCCAAGTTCACCGAGGACATGTCGCCCCGGGTGCAGCCGCGGACCGGGTTCGGCAAGGACTCGGTGGAGATCGAGACCTACGTCCGCGGGCTGGCCCGTCGTCGGCCCGACGTGGTCGTCACCACCCTGCGGCTGGCCACCCTGATGGGGGCCGGGGTCGAGAGCACCACCACCCGCTACCTGGCCCTGCCGGTGGTGCCGCGGGTGCTCGGCTTCGACGCCCGGCTGCAGTTCCTGCACCCCAGCGACGCCGTGGCTGCGCTGCTGCTGGTGACCCGCCGGGACGTGCCCGGGACCTTCAACGTCGCCGCCGACGACATGGTGGTGCTGTCCCAGGCCGTCCGTCAGATGGGCCGGCCCGAGATCGGCGTCCCCCAGTCGCTGGCGCCCCTGGTTGCGGCCACCTTCCGGCAGGCCCGACTGAGCGACTTCTCCGCCGACCAGATCGACGCGCTGACGTACGGTCGGGGTATGGACACGGCACGCTTCAGTGAGGCGACCGGCTTCGTGCCGACCTACAGCAGCCGGGCGGCCCTGGCGGAGTTCGTCGCCTCCTCCTCTCCCGGGCTGCTCAGCCCCGAGCGGCTGGAGGGGGCCCTGCACTCGGTCGAGAGCCTGCTGACGGTCCGGACCCCGCGTGGCTGACGCCGAGATCATCCAGCTCGGCAGCGCGGGCCGAGCCGGCCGCGGGAGCCGCAGCACCCCGTCGGCCGCCGCCCGCGGTCTGGCCCCGGCCCGCCGGACGGAGCGCGCCCGACCGGTGCCGCCGACGCTAGCCGGAGACGACGCCGACCCCACGCTCGACCCGGCGTCGGCACCCTTGCCGGACGCCTCGCCGGACACCGACGCCACCGCCGAGCCGGATCCGGACGTCGGGCTGCGGGCAACGGACGGCGCCGACCCGGAGGAGGGCACCGACGCCGACGAGGTGCCGCTGACCCTCGGTGGTCTGGTCGGGGACCTCACCGGCCTGCTCGGGCAGGCGCTGCGCGGTCTGACCGGCGTGCCCGTGGAGGACCTGCGGGCGGCGGCGGCCAACCCGTGGGACGCCCTGCTGCGGCTGATGGAGGCGCTCGGTATCGAGCAGCCCGACTCCTGGGAGGAGACGCTCGCCTTCGCCCGGTCGCGGATCGCCGGCGACTACGCGGTCGACGACTTCGGCTTCGACCCCGAGTTCACCGAGCGGGTCTTCCTGCCCCTGCTGCGGCCCCTGGTCCGCTCCTGGTTCCGGGTCGAGGTGCGGGGGGCGGAGAATCTGCCCGCCGACGGCTCCGCCCTGCTCGTCTCCAACCACGCCGGCACCATGCCGCTCGACGGGATGGTCCTGCACGCGGTGGTGCACGACGAGATCGGCCGGCACGTCCGGATGCTCGGCGCCGACCTGATCTTCTCGACCCCGTTCTCCCACGACCTGGCCCGGCGGACCGGCACGACCCTCGCCTGCCAGGAGGACGCGGAGCGGCTGCTGGCCTCCGACCAGCTGGTCGCCGTCTTCCCGGAGGGGTTCAAGGGCCTCGGCAAGGCGTACGCCGACCGCTACAAGCTGCAACGGTTCGGCCGGGGCGGCTTCGTCTCCGCCGCCGTCCGGGCCCAGGTCCCGATCATCCCGGTGTCGATCGTGGGCTCGGAGGAGATCTACCCGCTGCTGGCCACCGCCCCCACCCTGGCCCGGGCCATGGGTGTGCCCTACTTCCCGGTCACCCCGCTGTTCCCCTGGCTCGGTGTGCTCGGTCTGGTGCCGCTGCCCAGCAAGTGGATCATCCAGATCGGCGAGGCCATCGCCACCGACGAGCTGCCCGCCGGGGCCGCGGAGGACCCGATGGTGGTCTTCAACGTCACCGACCAGGTCCGGGAGACCATCCAGCAGACCCTGTACCGACTGCTCACCGAGCGCCGGTCCGTCTTCTTCTGAGCGGTCGCCCGTCGGCGGACCGGCCCAGCCGCCCCGGTCAGGGTCGGTCGGAGCGTCGCCGGTCGTCTAGCCTGACGGGGTGTTCTGGTCGCTGGCGGGGGTGGTGCTGGCGCTGGCCGCGTTCACGGTGCTGCTGGCCGGGCGGACGCGGTTCGTCGCCCCGCCCGGACCGCAGGTCGACCGGGACCAGCTGCGCGGATTCGTCTGGGTGGGCGGGGCCGCCCTGGCCGCCCTGGCGCTCGCCGTCGTGGTGACCGGGATGCTCGCCCCCCGGAGCGGACGGGCCGAGGGGCTGGCGGTGCTCGGACTGTTCGGCTACGCGCTCTACCTCACCGTGGCGGTGCTGCTGGTGCGGCACCGGGCCCGGCGCTGAGTCGCCTCAGCCCCGCAGGTGGCGCCGGACCGCCAGCCCGGCCGCGACCGCGCCGGCCGTGGCACCGGCCGCCCCCGCGCCGAGCAGACCGAAGCGGGCCGCCTTGCGCCCGGTCCGGTAGTCGCGGATCTGCCAGTCGTGCTCCTCGGCGTGGCTCTGCAGACGCCCGTCGGGGTTGATGGCGCACGGGTGCCCGACCAGCGACAGCATCGGCAGGTCGTTGACGGAGTCGGAGTAGGCGAAGCAGCGGGCCAGGTCCAGGCCGTGCTCTCGGGCCAGGGCCCGGACGGCCTCGGCCTTGGCCGGGCCGTGCAGCAGGTCGCCGCGCAGGCGGCCCGTGTAGACCCCGTCGACGTGCTCGGCCGTGGTGCCCAGCGCCCCGGTCAGCCCGAGCCGGGAGGCGATGATCCCGGCGACCTCGATCGGAGCGGCCGTCACCAGCCACACCTGCTGACCCACGTCCAGGTGCATCTGGGCGATGGCCCGGGTGCCGGGCCAGATCCGGCTGGCGATCGACTCCTCGTAGACCTCGCGACCGATCTCCTCGAGCTCGGCGACCGTGTGCCCCTCGATGAACGACAGGGTCGCGTTCCGGGCGTCCTCGATGTGCCCGGGGTTCTCCCGGCCGACGACCCGGAAGTAGGCCTGCAGCCAGAGGGCCTTCACGATCACCCGGGTGGGGAAGAAGTCCCGCCGGTAGAGTCCCTTGGCCAGGTGGAAGACCGAGGCGCCCTGCACCACGGTGTTGTCCAGGTCGAAGAAGGCCGCGGCCTTCGCGTCGGTGCGGATCAGCGCCTCGACCTCCACCGCGGACGCTCCGGTCCCGGGGAGCCGCTCCACCGGTGGGGTGGGCGGATTCACGGACCCGCCGGGGGTGGGGGTCGGACGGTCCGCGGGGGTCACCTGCCCCACCCTAACTTCCTCCCGCTCCGGTCCCCCCGGGCCGACGGACGGCGGGCCGGGGGAGGGGGCTCGGGTGCCCGGTCCGGACCGGCGTCGGCGGTGGGGCTGTGGAAGACTCAGACGGTGCCCGATCTCCCCGTCGTCCCGCTCGTCGCCGCCCGCAGCGCCGCGACGAACGTGGCCGACCTGGTGCACGGTCACGCCGTACGCCGCCCCGACGTCGAGGCCCTGGTGCAGCCCGGACCGCCCCGGCGGTCGCTGACCTGGGCGGAGCTGGACGAGCGGGTCTCCGCGGTGGCCTCGGGCCTCGCCGCGCGCGGTCTGGTGGCCGGCCACCGGGTCGGGCTGCTCGGCCCCAACTCGGTGGAGCTCGTGGTCGCCTACCTCGCCGTCCTCCGGGCCGGCTTCGTGGCCGTCCCGCTCAACCCGCAGGCCGGCGACGCCGAGGTGGAGCAGATGCTCACCGACAGCGGCGTACGGCTGCTGCTCGCGACCGTCCCCCGGCCGACCGCGGTCCGCCAGCACCCGCTCACCCCGGAGGGCCTGGACGCCCTCGCCGCGGCCGGTCGGGTGCCGGTCAGCTCGCCGCAGGACCGGGAGTCGCTGGCCGTGCTGCTCTACACGGCCGGCACCTCGGGCTCGCCCAAGGCGGCCATGCTGACCCACCGCGCCCTGCTCGCCCACCTCGACCACGTCGCCGCGGTCGGGGCGATGGACGCCGACGCGACCGTTCTGACGCTGCTGCCGCTCTTCCACGTCTTCGGCCTGAACGCCGTCCTCGGGTCGTGGGCACTGGCCGGGGCCCGGCTGGTCGTCGTCGAGGGCTACGACGAGGACTTCTTCCCGCTCCTGACCCGCGAGCACGTCACCCACCTGCCGGTCGCCCCGGCCCTACTGAGCGCGATCCTGAACGACGACCGCCGGCCGGCCCGGCTCGACCCGGTCGTGTCGGTCGTCTCGGGGGCGGCCCCGCTCTCCCCGGCCCTGCGCCGGGAGTTCCGCGAGGCGACCGGGCTGCAGGTCGAGCAGGGCTACGGGTTGACCGAGGCCGCCCCGGGCATCTCCGCCACGCTGCCCCGACCCGGCGTCGGCCCGGACGGGGACGGCCCGGACGCGGGGGATGCTGCCGGCCCCGCCGAGGCACCCGCCGCCGAGGGCCCCGGTCACGTCGGCCGCCCGCTGCCCGGGGTGCAGGTGCGGATCGGCGACGGGTCGGAGGAGACCGAGCCCGCCGAGATCTTCGTCCGGGGGGACAACCTGTTCTCCGGCTACTGGCCCGACGGGGCCGGTGGGCCGGGCCCCGACGGCTGGTTCGGCACCGGGGACATCGGCTTCCTGGACGGCGGGGACCTGCATCTGGTCGACCGGGCCCGGGAGCTGGTGGTGGTCAACGGGTTCAACGTCTATCCCGCCGAGGTCGAGGAGGCGCTGCGTGAGCTGCCGGGCGTGCAGGCGGCCGCGGTGGTGGGACGGCCCGATCCCCGGACCGGTGAGCAGGTGGTCGCGTTCGTGGTCGCCGACGGTCTGAGCGTGGAGGACATCACCGCCCACTGCGCCCTCCGGCTGGCCAAGTTCAAGCGACCGGGGCTGGTCCGGCTGCTGCCGGAGCTGCCCCGCGGGGCGACGGGCAAGATCCGCAAGGGCGCGCTGCGGCGCTCCCTCGAGGCCGACGAGGAGTCACGCTGAGCACCCCGCGGGTCGAGGTTTTGACCCGACCGGGCTGCCACCTGTGCGAGCAGGCTCTGCTGGTGGTGCGGGCCGTCTGCGCCGAGACCGGCGACACCTTCACCGAGCGCGACGTCGACGCCGACCCCGAGCTGCGGGCCCGCTACACCGACCAGGTCCCGGTCATCTTCGTCGACGGGGTCCAGCACGACTTCTGGCGCGTCGACCCCGTACGGCTGCGGCGCGCGCTGAGCTGACCCGGGCGGTCCTCACGTCCGTGGTGGCCCTCGTCACAGGGTTTGTGCGTGCTTTCACAAACTCCTACAGTGGGGATGTTTGAACAGATTCCCGCATGGCTTGCTGGTCAGGAGATGTGTGTCCACCGCCGAGACCCCACGACTGGGGATCCCTGACGCCACCGTGGCGCGGCTACCGGTGTACCTCCGGGTCCTCAGCTCCCTGACCGCCCGGCAGATCGCCACCGTCAGCAGCGGCGAGCTGGCCGCCACCGCCGGGGTCAGCCCGGCCCAGCTGCGCAAGGACCTCTCCTACCTGGGCTCCTACGGCACCCGGGGCGTGGGCTACGACGTCGCGTACCTGCAGTTTGAGCTCGGCCGGGTCGTCGGGTCGGCCCACGAGTGGCCGGTCGTGATCGTGGGGATCGGCAACCTGGGGACCGCGCTGGCCAACTACTCCGGCTTCTACTCCCGCGGCTTCCGGGTGGTCGGGCTGGTGGACCCCGACCCCGACCTCGTCGGCCGCCACATCCACGGCCTGGCCATCAGCGACCTCGCCGAGCTGGAGGAGATCGTGCT
>JAOPXW010000013.1 GCA_025964935.1 Friedmanniella sp.
ACCTTGAGCCCGAGGGCCTCGGCGTAGCGACGGCCGAGCTGGAAGATGTGGCCCATCTCGATGCCCCGGGCCAGCTCGAGCGGTCCGGAGCCGTCCGGAGCCGGGTCACCGCTGCGGATCTCGGCCACGTCGAGGGTCCCGTCGGCGGTGAAGTCCCGCCCGCAGGTGAGCTCGAAGACGTGCCGCCCGGGCTCGTTGGCCCCGGTCAGCCAGCGGGTCCCCGGCACGACACGCGGGTCGGTCAGGTAGGAGATGCCCGCCGGCGCCTCCGCGCCCAGCAGCGGGGTGGCCGGGCCGTCGGTGAGCGACGCCGGGCCGATGTAGCCCTTGACCAGCAGCGGGTGGTCGGCGAAGTCCTCCTCGACGAAGGGCTCGGCCTCGGCGGGCTCGAGCTGGGCCGCCAGCCGCTTCAGGTCCACCTCGCGGTCACCGGGCAGCCCGATCACCACCGGGTGCCGGCGGCCGTCGACCTCGCGGACCATCACGACCACGTTCTTCAGCGTGTCGGCGGCGGTCCAAGGCCGGTCGGGCCGGGGGAAGCGGTCGTTGGCCAGGGCGACCAGGCTCTCGATCGTGGGGGTGTCGGGGGTGTCCTCGACGTGCGCGGCGGGCGCGTCCTCGTACGGGACGGCCTCGGGCGGGCTGATCCGGACGGCCTCCACGTTGGCCGCGTAGCCGCCGGGCGAGCGGACGAAGGTGTCCTCGCCGTTCTCGGCCACGGCCAGGAACTCCTCGCTGGCGGAGCCGCCCATGGCGCCCGACATCGCGTGCACGATGACGTAGTCGAACCCGAGCCGGTCGAAGATCCTGACGTACGCGCCGCGGTGGGCCTCGTACGCCTTCTGCAGGCCGGCGTCGTCGATGTCGAAGGTGTAGGAGTCCTTCATCACGAACTCGCGCCCACGCAGCAGCCCGGCGCGGGGCCGGGCCTCGTCGCGGTACTTGGTCTGGATCTGGTAGAGCGCCAGCGGCAGGTCCTTGTACGAGGAGTACAGGTCCTTGACCAGGAGCGCGAACATCTCCTCGTGGGTGGGGCCCAGCAGGTAGTCCCCGCCCTTGCGGTCGGTCAGCCGGAACAGCGCGTCACCGTAGTCGTGCCAGCGCCCGGTGGCCTCGTACGGCTCCCGGGGCAGCAAGGCCGGGAAGTGCACCTCCTGGGCGCCGATGGCGTCCATCTCCTGCCGCACGATCGCCTCGACCTTGCGCTTCACCCGCCAGCCCAGCGGCAGCCAGCTGTAGATCCCGGGGGCGGCGCGACGGATGTAGCCCGCCCGGACCAGCCAGCGGTGGCTCGGAACCTCAGCGTCGGCCGGGTCCTCGCGGAGGGTACGGACGAACAACTCCGACATACGGGTGATCACAGGGTGCCTCTCTCGACCGGCACGCGCTCCCGCATGCCCCCAGCACCCTATCCGCGGGTCCGGACCCGCGCGAACGAGATGTGGACCCGCCCGACCCGGCGGCCGCCGCCCCGCCGGGCCCCGGTCGGCTCAGTAGTGGATGGTGGCGAACTCGCCGAACTGGCGGAAGCCGACCCGCGTGTCGGTGTCCCGGGCGGGCAGGTTGTAGTCGTTGACGTAGAGCGACACCGTCGGTGCGACGGCGTGGGCCAGCCGGACGACGGCCGACATGGCCGGCGCGGCCAGCCCTCGGCCACGGAGCTCGGGATCGAGCCAGACCCCCTGGACCTGGGAGACCGAGCTGGACACCGAGCCGAGGTCGGCCTTGAACACCACCCGGCCGCGTTCGTAGATGCCGAACGCCCGGCCCGAGGTGATCAGCTGACGGACGTAGAACCTGTAGCCGGCCGGGTTGCCCTGCACCGGGGACACTCCGATCTCCTCGGTGTACATCCGGATCGCGGCCTCGGTGTAGGCCTCCCAGTGCTCCAGGGTCATCCGGCGCACCCGGGGGTCCGGGGCGCAGCGGACGGCCGCCGGGTCACCGGTGATCGCCATCACGGGCTGGTGCGGACGGACGTCGCGCACCTCGCTCCAGGTGCGCCCCCACCGGTCGGCCAGCCGGCGCCAGAGCTCCATCGCCACCGCGGAGGGGCCGATGATCGAGGCGCACATCCGGTGCGGGCCGGCGAACTCGGTCCAGGCCGCGAGCGCGTCGGCGTCGGCGTTGACCGGGACCAGGTTGGACCCGGCGTGGCACAGCGCCCGGAGCACCCCGTCCCGCTCGTAGCCCCAGACCGGGCAGCCCAGGCTGCCCTGCTCCAGCCCCGCCGAGCGGACCCGGGAGGCCACGAAGACGTTCTGCACCGGGTCGGCGGAGAGGATGCGGATGGCGGCCGGCAGGTCGTGCCGGTCCAGGACGCGGACACTGCCCTGGGCGTCCCGGTCCCGGACCTCCAGATCCACCGTCTCGCTCATCCGGACGCCCGGCTAGACCTGGGCGGGGCTCAGCTGGGCCGGTCCGCCGGCCACGCTGACCTCGGGGGAGCCCTCACCGGGCGGCATCTCCTCGGCCAGCCGGAGCGCCTCCTCGATCAGGGTCTCGACGATCTCGCTCTCCCGGACGGTCTTGATGACCTCGCCCCGGACGAAGATCTGACCCTTGCCGTTGCCGGAGGCGACCCCGAGGTCGGCCTCCCGCGCCTCGCCGGGGCCGTTCACGACGCAGCCCATCACGGCCACCCGGAGGGGGACGGTCAACCCCTCGAGCCCGGCGGTGACCTCCTCGGCCAGCTTGTAGACGTCGACCTGGGCCCGACCGCACGACGGGCAGGACACGATCTCGAGCTTGCGGGGCCGCAGGTTGAGCGACTCCAGGATCTTCAGACCGACCTTGACCTCCTCGACCGGCGGGGCGGACAGGGAGACCCGGATGGTGTCGCCGATGCCGCGGGACAGCAGCGAGCCGAAGGCGACGGCGGACTTGATGGTGCCCTGGAAGGCCGGGCCCGCCTCGGTGACGCCGAGGTGCAGCGGGTAGTCACAGGCCTCCGAGAGCATCTCGTAGGCCCGGACCATGATCACCGGGTCGTTGTGCTTGACGGAGATCTTGAAGTCGCGGAAGCCGTGCTCTTCGAACAGGCTGGCCTCCCACAGGGCGGACTCGACGAGCGCCTCCGGGGTGGCCTTGCCGTGCTTGGCCAGCAGCCGCTTGTCCAGGGACCCGGCGTTGACCCCGATCCGGATCGAGGTGCCGCGGTCCGCCGCGGCCCGGGCGATCTCTTTGACCTGGTCGTCGAAGGCGCGGATGTTGCCCGGGTTGACCCGGACGGCCGCGCAGCCCGCGTCGATCGCGGCGAAGACGTACTTGGGCTGGAAGTGGATGTCGGCGATCACCGGGATCTGCGACTTGTGCGCGATGGCGGGGAGCGCGTCGGCGTCGTCCTGGCTCGGGACGGCCACCCGGACGATGTCGCAGCCGGTGGCGGTGAGCTCGGCGATCTGCTGCAGCGTGGCGTTGATGTCGGAGGTGAGGGTGGTGGTCATCGACTGCACGCTCACCGGGGCGTCGCCGCCGACGAACACCTTGCCGACCTTGATCTTGCGCGTCGGGCGGCGGGGCGCCAGCACGGGCGGGGGCAGGGCGGGCATTCCCAGGGCGATGCTCATGAGGCCAATCTCTCGTGTGAAGCGGAGACGCCCGGAGTCCGGGCGCCACTGGCCAGCGTAGCCGAGCCCCGGACGCGGGCCCCGGGTCCCGCGGCCGTCGTCCGTGGACCGGAACCGGTTCGCGAGGGGGCCGGACGGCGCGGGGTCAGAACAGCCGGATGGGGTCGATCAGGTCGGCGAGGATCAGCACCACACCGGAGATCAGGATCACCCCGCCCATCACGTACGCCACGGGCAGCATCCGGGCCGTGTCCACGTGGCCCGGGTCGGGCCGGCGCAGCAGCCGGGCCAGGGTCCGCTTCAGCCCCTCGTACAGGGCCCCGACGATGTGCCCGCCGTCCAGCGGCAGCAGCGGCACGAAGTTGAACAGGGCCACGAACAGGTTGACCGAGCCGAGCACGCTGAACAGGCTGGCCACCTTGGCGGCTGCCCCGATCTTGTCCGTGGCGGCGATCTCACCGGCCGCGCGGCTGGCCCCCAGGATGCTCATCGGGCCGTACACGTCCCGGGGCTTGCCGGTCACCAGGTTGTAGCCGGTGTAGAACACCTTGGCCGGGAACGAGGCGAGGGCGACCACGGTCTGCTTGGTCATCTGCCACATGTCGGCGGCCACCACCAGCGGTCCCCCGGTCTGGCGGACCTGGTCCGGGACCACCCCGAGGAAGCCGGCGGCGACGCGCTTGGACGGGTCGTAGCGGTCGGGGACCCCGGTCACGACGGTGTTGACGGTGGGCAGCACGACCTGCCGGCCGTCACGGCGGACGGTCAGGCTGAGGGGACGGTCCAGGTTGGCCCGGATCAGGTCGGACACCTCCGACCAGCTGCCGACCGGCCGGCCGTTGAACGCGACCACGGTGTCCCCGGCCCTCAGCCCCGCCTGTGCGGCGGGGGTCAGCGGCCTGCCGGCGCAGCTCTGGTCCGTCGCGTCCGCCGCGACCACGCAGTCCTGCACCTCGGCGATGCTCAGCTGGGCCCGGTAGACCCCGTACGTCGAGGTCACCCCCAGCAGGATGACGAAGGCGAGGAAGATGTTCATCAGCGGACCGCCGGCCATGATGATCAGCTTCTGCCAGGACTTCTTCTGGTAGAACAGCCGCCCGTCGTCCTCGGGCGTGATGTCGGACCACTCCGCGGCCCGCGCGTTGTCGGCCAGCGCCCGGAACGGCCCGGTGCTGTACTCCCGCACCTGGCCGGGGTGGCTCTTCGCCGGCGGGAACATGCCGACGAAGCGGACGTAGCCCCCGAGCGGGATGGCCTTGATCCCGTACTCGGTCTCCCCGACCCGGCGCGAGAACAGGGTGCGGCCGAACCCGACGAAGTACTGGGTCGTCTTGACCCCGAAGAGCTTGCCGGGCACCAGGTGCCCGACTTCGTGCAGCGCGATGGAGGCCATCACGAGGGCGAAGAACAGCACCGCCGCACCGACGTAGATCACGAGTTCCATCTAGAGCTGCTGCTCCCTCTCCACCGGGGTGGCCACAAGTTCCGCGGCCCGGCGACGGGCCCACGCGTCGGCCGCCAGGACGACCTCGAGCGTCAGGTCGTCACTGCCGACCAGCTTCGAGCCTACGTCGTTCCCCGGGTCCGGCGAGGGCTTCGCCGCGACCGGGTCGGTGTCGGCGAGGTGCTCGCTCAGGACACGGGCCACCACGTCGAGGATGGTGAGGAACCCGGTCCGTCCCTCGTGGAACGCGTCGACGCACACCTCGTTGGCGGCGTTGAAGACCGCGGGCGCCGTACCGCCCCGCCGGCCGGCGGTCCGGGCCAGCTCCACGGCGGGGAAGGCCTCGTCGTCCAGCGGCTCGAAGGTCCAGCTCGTGGCGGTGCTCCAGTCGCAGGGACGCGCCGCGCCGGGCAGCCGGTCCGGCCACGACAGCCCCAGCGCGATGGGCAGCTTCATGTCCGGCGGCGAGCACTGGGCCAGGGTGGAGCCGTCCACGAACTGCACCATCGAGTGCACCACCGACTGCGGGTGTACCACGACGTCGATCCGGTCCAGGTCCACCCCGTAGAGCAGATAGGCCTCGAGCAGCTCCAGGCCCTTGTTGACCAGGGTGGCCGAGTTGGTGGTGATCACCCGGCCCATGTCCCAGGTCGGGTGCGCCAGGGCCTCCGCCGGGGTCACGGCCGCCATCTCGGCCCGGCTGCGACCGCGGAAGGGGCCACCGCTGGCGGTGAGGACCAGCCGGTCCACCTCCTCGGCCCGGCCGCCGCGCAGGCACTGCGCCAGCGCCGAGTGCTCGGAGTCGACCGCCACGATCTGGCCCGGAGCCGCCGCGGAGGTCACCAGGCTGCCGCCGATGACCAGGGACTCCTTGTTGGCCAGCGCGAGGACGCGGCCGGCCGACAGCGCCGCCAGGGTGGGGGCCAGCCCGGTCGACCCGGTGATCCCGTTCAGGACCACGTCGCAGGGCCAGGCGGCCAGCTGGGTGGCCGCGTCGGGGCCGGCCAGGATCTTGGGCAGCTTCATCTCGCCGGTGGCCCAGCCCCGCTGCTTGGCCTCGGTGTAGAAGGCCAGCTGCAGGTCCTGGACGACCGTGGCCCGGCTGACCGCGACGACCGCGGCCCCGGTGTCGAGGGCCTGCCGCGCCAGCAGGGACACGTGCGCGCCCCCCGCCGCCAGACCCACGACGCGGAACTCCCCCGGCCGGTCGGCGATGACCTCCAACGCCTGGGTTCCGATGGAGCCGGTGCTGCCCAGGATGACCACGTCGCGCATCCGGCCAGTATGGCCGTACGCGGCGCCGGGTCAGGCCCACGCCGCCCGTCTCTCCCGTCCGGAGCTGTCAGACCCCGCGGCTATCGTCGGGTCCATGCCCGCTCCCGTCGCCCCGACCGCCTCCACACCCCCCGACTCCACACCCCCCGACTCCACACCCGCCGGGGCCGCCCGGCCCCGCCGGGCACCGTCCGCCGAGGGCGTCGACGGGGCCGGGGTGGTCGCCTTCCTGGACGCGGTGGCCGCGGCCGGGGTCGAGCTGCACAGCGTGATGCTGCTCCGGCACGGCGCGGTCGTCGCGGAGGGCTGGTGGGCGCCGTACGGGCCCCGGGACGTGCACCTGCTCTACTCGCTCAGCAAGAGCTTCACCTCGACCGCGTGCGGCCTGGCCGTGGCCGAGGGCCGTCTCAGCCTCGACGACACGGTGGTCTCGTTCTTCCCCGAGCACGACGACGTCGCGGTCCACCCCCGGGTCCGGTCGCTGCGGGTCCGGCACCTGCTGGCCATGGCGACCGGCCACACCGAGGACGCCCTGGAGCGGTCGGTACGCCTGGACCAGGCCGAGCCGGTCCGCGGCTTCCTGCAAGTCGTGCCCGAGCAGGAGCCGGGGTCGGTCTTCGCCTACAACAACATCGCCACCTACACCGTGGGCGCGATCCTGCAGCGGGTCACCGGCCAGGACCTGCTCGGCTACCTGCGGCCCCGGCTGCTCGACCCGCTGGGGATCGGGGACGCCTACTGGGACCGCTACCCCGCCGACCGCGACCTGGCCTTCAGCGGTCTGCACCTGACCACCGACTCCGTCGCGCGCTTCGGCCAGCTCTACCTCGACGACGGGGTGTGGCAGGGCGAGCGGCTGCTGCCCGAGGGCTGGGTGGCCGAGGCCACCCGGCTGCACACCCCCAACCCGGCCGAGGAGAACCCCGACTGGAGCCAGGGCTACGGCTACCAGTTCTGGCGCGCCCGGCACGGCTACCGGGGGGACGGGGCGTACGGGCAGTTCTGCGTGGTGCTGCCCGACCAGCAGACGGTGCTGGCGACCACGTCGGCGACCGAGGACATGCAGGCCGTGCTGGACGCGGCCTGGACCCACCTGCTCCCGGCCCTGGAGGGTCCGGGCTCACCGGAGCAGGACCGCGCCCTGGCCGACCGGCTGCAGAACCTGGGCCTGAGCGTTCCCACGCCGACGGACGCCCCGTCCGGCACCCCCCGCGCGGACCTGGTCGCGGACGGGTTCCTCACCGCGACCTCGGTGACGCCGCGGCCCGGTGGGGGCTGGCGGCTCGAGGTCAGCAGCGAGGGTCAGGACTTCTCCGTGGCCTGCGGCGACGGCGAATGGCTGGCCACCTCGGTGCCGTCCGCCGCCGGAGGCCAGGTGGAGCTGGTGGCGGCCGGGGCGTGGACCGACCCGCAGACGTTCGCCGCCGAGATCGTCTTCATCCAGACGCCCCACCACCTGCGGGTCAGCCTCGACACCGCTGCGGGCACCTCCGCCGCGGTCTGGCACACCGCCCCGCTCGGCTTCCTGCCGCTGCGGCAGCTGGCCACCACGGTGCGCCGCGACCTGGACGCCGCCGGGTAGCTCGCCCGGGCCGGGGACAGCCGGAAGGTTCGGGGCGCCGGCCGGCCCGGCGGCTGACGTGGCCCGCCCGCGGGGCGGGCCACGGGAGACTCACCAGCGGTCGTGCACCATCAGCCGGATGGACCGGTCGTAGAGCTCGGTGACGGCGGCCATGAACTCCGGGCCGAGCGGCGGCAGCTCGCCGGCCGCCGCGTTCAGCCGGGCCTGCTCGGGGGACCGGGCGCCCGGGATGACGGTGGTCACCCCGTCCTGCTGGGCGATCCAGGCCAGGGCCGCCTGCGCGGGGGTCGCCTCGAAGGGCAGCGCCGCGACCAGCCCGGAGAACTCCACGGCCGCCTGGACGCCGGTCTCGAAGTCGACCCCGGAGAAGGTCTCCCCCACGTCGAAGGCCGAGCCGTCCCGGTTGTAGGTGCGGTGGTCGCTGGGGTCGAAGGTGGTGTCGGCGGTGTATTTCCCGCTGAGCAGCCCGCTGGCCAGCGGCACCCGCGCGATGATGCCGACCCCGGCCTCACGGGCCGCGGGCAGGACGTACTCCAGCGGCTTGTGCCGGAAGGCGTTCAGGATGATCTGCACCGTCGCGGTGCCGCGCCGGGAGATCGCGGTCAGCGCCTCGTCGCAGGTCTCCACGCTGACCCCGTACCGCCCGATCACACCGTCCGCGACCAGGGTGTCGAGCGCGTCGTAGACCTCGTCGCGGGAGTAGACCGGGGTGGGCGGACAGTGCAGCTGGACCAGGTCGAGCCGGTCCATGCCCAGGTTGCGCCGGCTGCGGTCGGTCCAGTCCCGGAAGTTGGCCAGGGTGTAGTTCTCGGGCACCTGGTCCATCCGCCGGCCCATCTTCGTGGCCACCGTGATCCCGCTGTACGGGTACTCCGCCACGAACCGGCCCAGCAGCTGCTCGCTGCGGCCGTCGCCGTAGACGTCGGCGGTGTCGAAGAACGTCACCCCCGCCTCGGCCGAGGCCTCGAGCAGGGCCAGGGCGTCGCTCTCGGAGACGTTCCCCCAGTCACCGCCCAGCTGCCAGGTGCCGAGACCGATGACCGAGACCGGTCGTTCTGTTCTGCCCAGTACGCGTTCTTCCATCCGCTCAGCCTAGGTGGCGCCGCCCTGCCACAATCGCGGGGTGACCCGCCGCGTCCTGGAGATCGAGACCCTTGCCGATTTCGACGCCCACCTGGCCCGCACGGACCGGCTCAAGGGCTGGTTCGTGCAGTCGGTCGACCTGCGGGAGCGCGGCGACGCCCTGGGCGGGGTCGACCCGCACGGGGCCGTCTTCCTCGGCTGCCGGTTCGACCCCGGGGTCGAGGACCGGCTGCGGGACGGCGGGGCGCTGCTCTTCCCGCGGCTGCCGGCGGTGCCGTTCGACCCGTACCGGCCCAGCCTGTACACCGCGGCCGAGCTGTACGGACCCGTCGGCACGACCGCCGCCGCCGGGCGCCGGGTGACGAGCGGGCCGGCGCCGTACGCCGAGAGCCGGGACGCGGCGATCTACGCCTGGAGCCGCACCGGGGCGCGTCCACCCGGGCTGAACGCCACGCTGGCCCGCACCCTGCACGACCACGCCGTGACCGACGCGCTGGACGACGCCACCCGCGACCTCGACCCGACCCGGGTCGTCGGGGTGATGGGCGGGCACGCGCTCCGACGCGGCGACCCGGCCTACCGGGCGGCCGCGGAGCTGGGCCGGCGGCTGGCTACCAGCGGCCGCACCGTGCTCACCGGCGGCGGCCCGGGGGCGATGGAGGCCGCCAACCTCGGCGCCTACCTGAGCCCCTGGCCCGACGCCCTGGACGAGGCGCTGACCCTGCTGGCCGCGGCCCCGGGCTACGCCGGGACCGTCGACCGGTGGCTGGCCGCCGGGTTCGGCGTACGCGAGCGGTGGCCGGTCGCCGAGGCCGGCCGGAACCTCTCCATCCCCACCTGGTTCTACGGTCACGAGCCGACCAACGTCTTCGGCACCGGGATCGCAAAATACTTCGCGAACGCCCTGCGGGAGGACACGCTGCTGCACCGCTGTCGCGGCGGCATCGTCTACCTGCCGGGCGAGGTCGGCACGGAGCAGGAGATCTTCCAGGCGGCGACCGAGAACTTCTACGCCACCGACGAGTCCCAGGTCGCCCCGATGGTGCTGGTGGGGGCCAACTACTGGACGCAGACCTACCCGGCCTGGCCGCTGCTGGAGCGGCTCGGCGGCCGCCGGGCGATGGGCCGGGCGGTGCACTGCGTGGAGACGGTGGCCGAGGCCGCCGCCGTCCTGGACGGCACCGCGGGTCCCCTCAGACCGTGATCGGCTCCTCCTCGGCCGTGGACAGCGTCAGGACCGCCTCCTCCACGTTGTCGTGGCCCTCCAGCTCCCGCTCCACCCGGCGGAGGCGCACCGCGAGGTCGTGCTCGACGTCGTCACCGGACATGTCGACGGCCGCCACCAGGTACATCCGACCGGGTCCGACGAACTCCAGGTGGAGGTAGGTCACCCGGTCGATCTCGGGTCGCTCGAGTAGTCCCTTCAGGACCCGCGCCCGCAGGTCGGGCCGGACCGACTCCCCGACCAGGAACCGCCGGTTGCGGTCGATCAGGAAGACCGCGACGACGGCGAGCAGCACGCCGACCAGGATCGAGCCGATCGCGTCGGGGACCGGCGAGCCGGTGACCTGGTGCAGGGCGATCCCGGTGACCGCGATCAGGATGCCGAGCAGCGCCGCGGCGTCCTCGGCGAAGACCGCCCGGAGGGTGGGGTTGGACGTCGTCGAGATGAACTCCAGCAGACCCCGGTCCAGGGCGCGCGCCTGCTTGCGGGCCTGGGTGACCGCCTGCGTGAACGAGACGCCCTCCAGGACGAACGAGATGCCCAGCACCACGTACGCGACCAGGTACTCCTGGGCCTCCTCGGGGTGCAGCAGCTCGGTGATGCCGTGGTAGATGGAGACGACGGCGCCGGCGGTGAAGAGCCCGAAGGCCGCGATCATCGACCAGACGTACGCCTCCCGGCCGTACCCCATCGGGTGGCTGCGGTCGCGCCGCTTCTCGCCCCGGCGGTCCGCGACCAGCAGGAACACCTCGTTGCCGGTGTCGGCCCAGGAGTGCGCCGCCTCGGCCAGCATCGAGGCCGAGCCGGTCAGCCCGGCCGCCACCGACTTGGCGATCGCGATCAGCAGGTTGGCAACGAAGGCGATCACCACCGTGGCCAGGCTGGAGTCGGTCTTCTTGGCCCCGTCCTCCTTCGCCCCGTTCTTGGTGGTGGGCTGGGTGCTGTCGTGGGCTGTCATGCCGGGTTCTCCTTGGACCGAGGTTGACCCGCCGGGTTCGACCGGCCGCGGGTCGTCGTCGTTGACCGAACTCCCAGGCCCTTGACAGGGTCCTGACAGCGAGGAACGGGACAGTGGAGGGTATCCAGTTATCCAGCGTCGCGTGACCGGCCCCGGCCGCGACGGAAGGAGTACCTCTTCATGTTGCGTCGTACCAAGACCACCATCGCCGCCGCGAGCGGCGTCCTGGCCGTGGGTGTCGGCCTCGGCGTGGCCGGTGTCGCCTCCGCCGCCCCGACCACCAACCCGACCCCCGGGGCCGGCCCCTCGGTCAGCAGCCCGGCCGACCCGAGCGGGGGCGGCGGCCGCGGGCACGGTCGCGGCGACCGGGACCCGGGTCAGCGGGCCCAGGAGCTGGCCACGAAGCTCGGGGTCGACCAGACCAAGGTGGCCGACGCCCTGAAGGCGTTCCGGCAGGCCAACAAGCCCACCGCGCCGCCGACCGCCGGGGCCACCCGACCCGACCCGGCCGTACGGGACGCCGCGCTCGCCACGTCGCTCGCCTCGGCCCTCGGGGTGGACGAGGCCAAGGTCACCACCGCCCTGACCGAGCTGCGCACCGCCCGTCAGTCCGAGCACGCCGCCGCGCTCAAGACCAGGCTGGACGCGGCGGTGAAGGCCGGCACCCTGACCCGGGCCGAGGCCGACGCGGTCACGAAGGCCGTCGACAAGGGCGTCATCCACGCCGGCGGTCGCTGACCGCCCCTCAGGCCTGCTCGACCACGGCCAGCAGCCGCGCGGCCCGCGCGCTGGCGAAGACGTCCTCGAGCCCGAGCGGCGACCCGTTGGGACCGGCCAGCGGCACCCGCCAGTTGGGGTACTCGTCGATGGTCCCGGGCTGGTTCTGGGCCTGCCGGTCCCCGACCGCGTCGGTCAGGGCCACGCACAGCAGCCGGGAGGGGGTCCAGGTGAGGTAGCGGTGCAGCGCCTGCACGGTCTCCTCCACGTCGGCGTGCGCCTGCAGCGCGCCCCGGGCCCGCAGGTTGTCCAGCCAGGCGGCCCGCTCAGCCTCGTCGACCGCGAGCTCCTCGGCCAGCGAGCGGGTCAGGATGCCCAGGCGGTCGCGGAGGCGTACGTGGTCCCCGGCCAGGTAGGCGGTCGAGGGCGGCAGGTCGTGGGTGGTGACCGAGGCCAGGCAGTACTCCCGCCACCACTCCGGTCGCAGCGGGGCGCCCGAGCCGTCGAACTCGAACTCGAACCACAGGATCGAGGTGCCGAGGATGCCGCGCTCGCGCAGGTAGTCCCGGACCCAGGGCTCCACCGTTCCGAGGTCCTCCCCCACGACCAGCGCCTGGGCCCGGTGGGCCTCCAGGGCCAGGATGCCGATCATCGCCTCGTGGTCGTAGCGCACGTACGTGCCCTGCTTGGGACCGAGCCCCGCCGGGATCCACCACAGCCGGAACAGGCCGATGACGTGGTCGACGCGGATCCCGCCGGCGTGCCGCAGGATGGTCGCGACCATCTCCCGGAAGGGCGCGTACGCGGTCTCGGCCAGCCGGTCGGGTCGCCACGGGGGCTGGCTCCAGTCCTGCCCGTTCTGGTTGTACGGGTCCGGCGGGGCCCCCACGCTGGTGCCGCTGGCGTAGGTGTCCTGGAGGCTCCAGGCGTCGGCCCCCTGGGGGTGCACCCCCACGGCCAGGTCGTGCATCACCCCGAGCGACATGCCGGCCCGCAGCCCGGCCTGCTGGGCCGAGGCGAGCTGCTCGTCCAGGACCCACTGCAGCCAGCACTGGAAGTCGACCTCGCCGGCGTGCTCGGCGGCGAAGTCCCGCACCTCGGCGGAGTCGGGGTGCCGCAGCGCGGCCGGCCAGTCGGCCACCCGCGGCCCGTGGTGTTCGGCCAGCACCGACCAGACGGCGAAGTTCTCCAGCCCGCGACCCTCGCGCCGGCGGTAGGCCCGCAGCGAGGTCTCCCGGCCCGGGGTCCGGGGCAGCGCGAAGACCACGGCCAGGGCCTTCCGCTTGGCCTTCCAGGACGTGTTGCGGTCGATCTGGTCGGCGTTGGCCAGCGCGACCTTGAGCTTGGTCCGGCGGCGGTCGATCCGGGCCCGCTCGTGCTCGCCGAGCAGGGCGTACTCCGGGATCCGCTCGACCCGCAGGTAGAGCGGGTTGGTGAAGCGCCGGCTGGTGGGCAGGTAGGGCGACGGCTCGATCGGCGGCACCGGCTCGGCCGCGTGCAGCGGGTTGATCAGGACGTAGTCGGCCTGGTGCTCCGCCGCCGACCAGACGGCCAGGTCCTCGAGGTCGGCGAGGTCCCCGACCCCCCACGACTGGCGGGAGCGGACGCTGTAGAGCTGGGTCGCCAGGCCCCAGGCGCGCCGGTCCCCCATCCGCTCGGGGAATCCGAGCCACTCCGGGGTGATGACCAGGGCCATCTCGGCCCGCTGCTCGCCGGACACGGCCCGCAGGGTGTGGTAGCCCAGGGGCAGGTCCCCGGGCACCTCGAAGGACGCCTCACCGACCAGCATCCCGTCCACCCACTCCGGGGCGTTCCAGTTCTCCAGCTGGCGGAGACCCTCGCGCGTGCCCCCGGTCTCGAGGTCGATCCAGACGTGCACGGGGTCTCCGTGCGGGACGTGCACCGGGACCGAGACCGGGCGGCGGGCCCGGGTGGCCAGGAACGGCGGCAGCATCCGCCGCCAGGGCCGCAGGCGGCTCTCGACCAGCGCGGCAGCGGCCGCCTCCTGCGTGCCGGCGTCCACCCCCAGCCCGCCGAGGAC
>JAOPXW010000014.1 GCA_025964935.1 Friedmanniella sp.
TACACGACGGGCAGGCCGAAGACCGAGTCGTAGAAGGCGCGGGAGCGGGCGATGTCGGTGACCGTGAGGCGGACGTGGGCGTAGGCCTGGGTGGCGATGGGCATCTCGTCATCCTGCCACTGCCCCCTAAGCCCGACCCCCGGTGGCTGATGTTCGGGGTCCAGGTCTACTTCCTGGTCGTGGCCGGCCTGCTGGCCCTGCTGACCGTCGTGCTGCTGCTCTGGCGACGGCCGCGGGCGCCCTACCGGGAGCGGGAGCCCTTCCTGCCGGCCCTGGTGGCGGGCAGCCGCTACGTCCGCCACGAGCCGGTCGTCCGGCTCTTCGCGGCTCTCGGGCTGGGGGCGGTGGTGGGCGCCCTGGGGCTCGGGCGGGTCAAGCAGCACCTCTCCTCGAACGCGGTGCTGGCCGGGTCGGCGCTGACCTTCGCCCTGGGCTTCGGCCTCCTGGTCGTGGTGCCCGGTCTGCTGGCCGCACTGCCGCTGCTGGTGGTCTGCGGCTTGGCGTGGACCGCGACCGTGTCCACGATCGTCTCCGAGCTCCAGCTGTTCCTGCCGGGCTGGGTCCGCGCCCGGGCGCTGTCGATTGACCTGATGGTCTTCCTGGGCACCCAGGCGATCGCCGCAGGCCACGTGGTCGTCTGGATCGAGTACGAGGTGGCCGACGACCAGGAGCGCGACTTCCTGGCCGCCATGGAGGCGATGCGCGGCTCCCGGCTGCGGAGCGGCGCCTCCCGCTGGGACCTGTTCCGGGTGGGTGAGCGACCCGACCTGTTCTGCGAGCAGTTCGAGGTGCCGACCTGGGGTGAGCACCAGCTGCAGCACGACGGCCGGCTGACCGGTGAGGACCAGGCCCTGGAGGACGCGGCCTTCGGGTACGTGGTCGGGGTGCCCCGGACGCAGCACCTGCTGCCCGCCCGCCTGCCCCGGGGCCGCGGGGGACCCCGGGCCCGACCCGGGCGGATGGCTGCGACAGTAGGAAGGTCGGCGCGCCCCGCCGGCCCGGAGCGACGTGAGGAGCGACCCATGAGCCAGCTGCATCCCGACCTGAGCCGGGGGCGCTGGCTCCCCCCGGTGCCCGTGGGCCCGCGCACCATCCGGGTCGTCCAGGCCCTGACCGGCCGCGCACCCCTGCGGCTGCCCCCGACCGGGGTCGACGTCGTCCGCACCGTGCACACGCTGACCTCCCCGGACGGCGCGGGTGACCTGTCGCTGCGCCTGTTCCAGCCCGCGGGCCTCGACCGGCCCACCCCGGCGCTGCTGTGGGTGCACGGCGGCGGCCTGGTGATGGGGCACCCCGCGCAGGACGACCGGGCCAGCATCGCCTTCGTCCGGGACCTGGGCATCACCGTCGCCGCGGTGTCCTACCGGCTGGCGCCCGGCCACCGCGCCCCCGCCGCTGTCGAGGACGTGTACGCGGGGCTGCTGGGCCTGGTCGCCCGCGCGGCGGAGTGGCAGGTTGACCCGGACCGGATCGCCCTGGGCGGGGCCAGCGCCGGCGGCGGCCTCGCGGCCGCGCTGGCCCAGCTCGCCCACGACCGGGGCGAGGTCAGTCCGGTCTTCCAGCTCCTGGTCTATCCGATGCTGGACGACCGGACCGCGACCCGCACCGACCTGGACGCCCGCGGCGTCCGGCTGTGGACCCCGCGCAGCAACCACTACGGCTGGGCCTCCTACCTGGGCGTCGAGCCGGGCAGTGCGGAGGTGCCCGCGTACGCCGTCCCGGCCCGTCGCGAGGACCTGAGCGGGCTGCCGCCCGCCTGGATCGGGGTGGGCTCCCTGGACCTCTTCCACGACGAGGACGTCGCCTACGCCGAGCGGCTGCGGGCGGCCGGGGTGCCCTGCGCCCTGGTGCAGGTCCCCGGCGCCTTCCACGGCTTCGACGTCGCCTTCGCCCGGGCCGGCGTCAGCCGCACCTTCTGGGCGTTCCAGCTCGACGCCCTACGGACCGCCCTCCTGACCTGACCCTCCTCGCCCGGCTCAGCGGAAGTGGGACTTGCTGATCACGCCGTGCACCCCGACCGTCTTGTCGACGACCTGCGACACGACGAAGTCGGCGGCCGCCGACAGGTAGGCGTACGCGGTGGGCCGCTCCATCCCCAGGTCGTGCTCCAGGAAGTCCAGGGCGTTGACCACCGCCCGCCGCATGGCGATGTTGAGGTCGTTGACCTGACCGTCGATGCTGCCGTTGGGGTCGGAGAGCCCGATCGGGATCCAGGACCTGGCGTTCTCGGCGAACGGGTAGTCGAACGCGACCGACGGGACCCCGCGGTGGCCGCGCTTACATACAGTCAGCCGGAAGGTGCAGCGCAGCGAGCCCTCCATGGCCGTCAGCGCCACCTCCCCGTCACCCATGGCCAGGTGCGGGTCGCCGACGTAGAACAGGGCGCCGTCGTCGAAGACGGGCAGATAGAACGTGGACCCAGGACCGAGCAGGCTGATGTCGATGTTGCCGCCGCCCAGGGTCGGCGGGACGGAGTTCACCTGGGCCGCGGTCAGGCTGTCGGCGGCGGCGCTGGCCACGCCCATCATGCCCATGAAGGGGTTGAGCGGGAACTCCACCGAGCCGCGACCGCGGTCCATCACGCCGTAGTGCCGACCGCGGTGCTTCTCCACCGGGGTGAAGACCGAGACGTTGCCGTAACGGGTCGGGTCGTGGGTCGCCCGACCGTCGGTGGCGACCGGGGGCATCACCTCGGCCAGCGTGATCCCGGCCGGGGCCGTCCCGCCCGGACCCTGCGGCAGGGCGCCCTTCCCGTGCCGGCTGGAGACGATCCCGTACGGCACCCGCGGCGTCGCCGAGAGCGTCTCGACCTTGAGGACGTCGCCCTTCTTCGCGCCGTGCACGTAGATCGGCCCGATCACCACGTGCGGACCGTCCACGTCGAAGTTGCGGGTCGTCCGGTCGTAGTTCTTGGCGACGTCGATGGCGTCGTCCAGCACCTCCCCGCGCCGGACCCCCTGGCCGCGGAGGTAGCGGACCGGGTCACGGCCCTGGTCCTCCAGGATCCCCTCGTGCGACAGCGCGTCGATGGTGACGGTCCGGCCCGACCGCATCTCCATCACCGGGGTGGCGCCGAGCGCCGGGACGTAGCCCCAGAGCACCTCGTCGGCGTGGGCGCTGAGGTAGTGGTCGCCGGTGATGCGGCCGCGGCCCGGCTGCAGGATCTCCAGGGCACCGCTCGAGCCGTGGCCCTGGCCATTCGACCCGACCTGGTCGGTCGGGGCCGGACGGGGCGCGGCGGAGGCGGCGATCGGCACCCCGGCCGCGCCCACGGTGGCGCCCAGGACGGCTGCCGTCCGGAGCAGGTCCCGTCGGCCGATCCCGGTCTCGATGATCTCGGCCGCGGCGCGGCCCTCGGACGTCGGCATGCTGTCTCCCTCGGGTCGGTCGGGCTGGTCAACGGGGTGAACCTAGGCAGTGGTCGTTGCGTCCCCGTGTCGCCGACGTGTCGGGCGGGTCTCAACCGGGCGCGGCGGCGGAGGGCTACGCGGGCGAAGGTGCGCGGGCGGCGGAGACGACGGGGGACGGCCGGGGGCGGCGGG
>JAOPXW010000261.1 GCA_025964935.1 Friedmanniella sp.
GCTGACCAACGGCGACGGCATGCTGCTGGTCGGGCGGACGCTCTACGTGGTCCAGAACCGCCTCAACCAGCTCGCCGTGCTGAGGCTGAACGCGCACGGCACCCGCGGATCACTGGTGGACACCCTGCGCGACCCCCGGCTGGACGTCCCCACCACGGTGGCCGCCGCCCGCGGCGCGCTCTACCTGCCGAACGCCCGCTTCGGCGCGGCGAGCCCGGGCACGATCGACTACGCCGTCATCCGCGTCGAGCGCTGACGGCCCGGCGGCCCCGCGCTCGTCAGTGCGCCTTCGGGGGCTTGACGGCCACCACCGGGCAGTCGGCGCCGAGCAGGATGGCCTGAGCCGTGCTGCCGGTGATGAGCTTGCCGACGGGGGAGCGGCGCCGGACGCCGATGACGACCATGTCGGCGCCGATCTCCTTCTCGGTGGCCAGGATGGCCTCCGCCGCACCCAGGCCGTCGGCCGGCCGCCGGATCTCGTACGCCACGCCCAGACCCCTCAGCTCGGCCTCGATGGCGTCCATGTCCTGGGAGCTGGCGAACACCGGGTCGGCGTAGTTGCCGTCCTTGCCGGTGTTCAGGACGGTCAGAGACCCGCCTGAGGTCCGGGCGTACTCGGTGGCGTAGTTGATGGCGGCGAGCCCCTCGGGGGTCGGGATGTAACCGACGACAATCTTCATGGCCCTACCCTAGGGCTGTGACGGGCCGGCAGCCAGGTTGGTCCGGCCACCTCCGACCCGGCCGACCCGGCCGGACGGAACGGCCCAGCCCGCGGTCATCGGGCGAGGATGACCGGTAAGCGGTCATCTCTTGATAAAGTCGCGAGGTCCTGCGCGTTCGACTCGTCAGCGACAAGAGTTGTCCGCACCACAGGCTGGTCCACCACGAAAGGGAGGGCAGGAGTGCTCGCCGCGTTCGCCAATGCATTCCGGACCCCGGATCTGCGGAAGAAGATCTTCTTCACGCTGGCCATCTTGGCCGTCTTCCGGCTGGGTTCGATCATCCCGACACCCAACGTCAACGTCCAGCAGGTCAACACCTGTCTGAAGGCCGCCACGAGCGGGGACCAGCAGGGCCTGTACTCCCTGATCAACCTGTTCTCCGGCGGGGCTCTGCTCCAGCTGGCCATCTTCGCGCTGGGCATCATGCCCTACATCACGTCCAGCATCATCCTGCAGCTGCTCACGGTGGTGATCCCGCGTCTGGAGGCCCTGAAGAAGGAAGGCCAGGCCGGCCAGACCAAGATCACCCAGTACACCCGCTACCTGACCCTGGTCCTGGCGGTGCTGAACTCGACCGCGTTCGTCACCGTCGCGGTCAACGACCGGCTGTTCAGCGGCTGCACCGGGCTGGTCTACGACACCAGCATCTTCCCCGTCGTCGTGATGATCCTGACCATGACCGCCGGTACCAGCGTCATCATGTGGCTGGGTGAGCTGATCACCGAGCGCGGCGTGGGCAACGGCATGTCGGTGATGATCTTCACCCAGATCGCCGCCACCTTCCCGAGTGCGCTGTGGAGCCTGAAGGTCGCGCGTCCCGGCTCGCAGGGCTGGGTCATCTTCCTCCTGGTGATCGCCCTCGGCCTGGTCGTGATGGCCGGCGTCATCTTCATCGAGCAGTCTCAGCGGCGGATTCCCGTGCAGTACGCGAAGCGGATGGTCGGGAGCCGGATGCTCGGGGGCTCGACGACGTACATCCCGATCAAGGTCAACCAGGCGGGGGTCATCCCGGTCATCTTCGCCTCGTCGCTGCTCTACCTGCCGGCCCTGTACGCCCAGTTCCGGCCGGGCTCACCGGGTGCCTCGTGGATCCAGGCCCACTTCATCAAGGGTGACCACCCGATCTACATGGCCACCTTCTTCCTGCTCATCGTGTTCTTCGCCTACTTCTACGTCGCCATCACCTTCAACCCCGAAGAAGTGGCCGACAACATGAAGAAGTACGGCGGCTTCATCCCCGGCATCCGAGCGGGCAAGCCGACCGAGAACTACCTCGCGTTCGTGCTCTCCCGTCTGACCTTCCCGGGCGCCCTCTACCTCGGACTGATCGCACTGCTGCCCTCGGTCGCCTTCATCTTCTTGAACGCGAACCAGAACTTCCCCTTCGGTGGCACGTCGATCCTCATCATCGTCGGCGTCGGCCTCGACACCGTGAAGCAGATCGAAAGCCAGCTGCAGCAACGAAACTACGAAGGGTTCCTCCGCTGATGCGACTTCTCATCATGGGCCCCCCGGGGGCGGGTAAAGGCACGCAGGCCAAGACGATCGGGGCGCACTACGGGATCCCCGCGATCTCCACCGGTGACATCTTCAGGTCGATGAAGACCGCGGACACCCCGCTGGCCCACAAGGTCACCGCCATCATGGAGTCGGGCGGCTACGTGAGCGACGAGATCACCAACGAGATCGTCGCCGACCGGCTGGCCCAGGACGACTGCGAGCCCGGCTTCCTGCTGGACGGCTACCCGCGGACCCTGCCCCAGGTGCACACCCTGGAGGAGGCCCTGGCCGGCATGGGTCACCCCCTCGACGCGGTGATCTCCCTGGCCGCGGACGAGGACGAGGTGGTCAAGCGGCTGCTGAAGCGGGCCGAGACCGACGGCCGCTCCGACGACACCGAGGCCACCATCCGCAAGCGTCAGCAGATCTACGCCGAGCAGACCGCGCCGTTGCTCGAGGTCTACCGCCGCGACGGCCTCCTGGTGGAGGTCGACGGGCTCGGCCCGGTCGAGGAGGTGTCGCAGCGGCTGTTCGCCGCGCTCGACGCCCACGCCTCACCCTCCTCCGTCCCGAGCGCCCGGTAGGCGCGGGGGACCCGCAGATGTTCGGCTCGTCGCGAGGCGTCGAGATCAAGACTCCGGACCAGCTCCGGCAGATGCGTCTGGCCGGTCTGGTGGTGGCCCGCGCGATCGCCGCCACGACCGCCGAGGTCCGTCCCGGGGTCAGCACCCGGGATCTGGACGCGGTCGCCGCGGAGGTGATCCGCACCGCCGGGGCCGAGCCCTCGTTCCTGGACTACGGCGCCGAGGACGGCGTCGGCGGCTTCGCCGGGGTCACCTGCCTGTCGGTCAACGACGAGATCGTGCACGGGGTGCCCGGTGACCGGGTGCTGGTCGAGGGCGACGTGCTCTCCGTCGACTGCGGCGCCGTCATGAACGGCTGGCACGGCGACTCCGCGGTCACCGTCTTCGTCGGCGAGCCCGACCCGGCGCTGGCCCGGCTGAGCGAGGCCACCCGCGCGGCCATGTGGCGGGGCATCGCCGCGGCCCGCCTGGACGGGCACATCAGCGACATCAGCACCGCGGTCGAGAGCTACGTCCGGGGGCTGACCCCGACGTACGGGATCGTCGAGGAGTACGTCGGGCACGGGATCGGGTCGGCCATGCACCAGCCGCCGGACGTGCCCAACACCACCCCCCGCGGCGGGCTCCGGCCCCTGGGCCGGATGGGGCGCGGGGTCCGGATCGTCCCCGGGCTCGCCCTGGCCGTGGAGCCGATGCTGACCGCGGGCAGTCCCGAGAACCACGTGCTGGACGACGACTGGACCGTGGTCACCGACGACGGCCGCCCCGCCTGCCACTGGGAGCACACCATCACCGTGACTCCGACCGGGGTCTGGGTGCTGACCGCCGAGGACGGCGGCGAGGAGATGCTGGGCTCGCTGGGTGTCCCCTTCGGCCCGCTGTCCTGACCCGGGCCGGGGGAGTCCAGGCCGCCGGCCGGGAGTAGGTTCCGCCCTATGAGCCAGGCGGTGGACGACGAGCTGTTCGTGGCGAACGCCGAGCCCTTGCGCGGCGAGCTGACCGCCCACTGCTACCGGATGCTCGGCTCGGTGCACGAGGCCGAGGACCTGGTCCAGGAGACCTACCTGCGGGCCTGGCGGGCGTACGGCGCGTTCGAGAACCGGTCTTCGGTCCGCACCTGGATGTACCGCATCGCCACCAACGCCTGCCTCAGCGCCCTGCAGGGCCGGGAGCGCCGTCCGCTGCCGACCGGGCTCGGGCAGCCCGCGTCGGACCCGTACGGCGCCCTGGACTCCCGACCCGAGGTGCCCTGGCTCGAGCCGCTGCCCGACGCGATGGTGTGGACCGGTGCGCCGGAGGACCCGGCCGCGACCACCGTCAGCCGGGAGAGCGTACGGCTGGCCTTCGTCGCCGCCCTGCAGCACCTGACCCCGCCGCAGCGGGCCGTGCTGATCCTGCGGGACGTGCTGGCCTGGCGGGCCGGCGAGGTGGCCGAGCTGCTCGAGCTGTCGGTGGCCGCGGTCAACAGCAGCCTGCAGCGGGCACACGCGCAGATGGCCCGGTTGGACCCCGACGGGGTCGGACCCGACCGGGTCCGCGACGACGACCGGACCGCGGAGCTGCTGCCGCAGTACACGGCCGCCTTCGAGGCCTACGACGTCGACCGGATCGTGGCCCTGCTCGCCGAGGACGCCGTCTGGGAGATGCCCCCGTTCACCGGCTGGTACGCCGGCGCGGCCGCGATCGGGGCGCTGATCTCCACCGCCTGCCCGGCCCAGCGCGCCGGGGACATGGTGACCGTGCCGGTGCGCAGCAACGGGCAGTCGGCTTTCGGTCTCTACCTGCGCGAGCCCGACGGCCGCCACGTCGCCTTCCAGCTGCAGGTGCCCACCGTGCACGACGGGCGGATCACCCACGTCGCCTGCTTCTTCGACACCGGGCTGTTCGCCCGGTTCGGGCTGCCGGACACCTGGGAGGCCGGGGACACGGGGTCGGGGAGCCGGTCCGACGCGTAGCCTGGAGTGATGAGCAGCGACCTGCCGATCTCCTCGAAGTACCGCAGCACGCCCCAGGCGCCGGTCAGCGACGCCGAGCGGGAGGACCTGAGCGCCCGGCTGAACTCCGCGTACGCCGACGGGACCCTGCCCCCGGAGGACTACCAGGCCCGACTCGACACCCTGTTCGCCGCCACGAACCTGGGCGAGCTGGTGCCCGTGGTCGAGGGGCTCCCGGTCCGCCAGACCTACGACAGCCCGGCGATCGTGGCGAGCGCGGGCGGTCGACCCGGCGAGGTCTCGCCGGCGCGCGCGGCCGGCGGGTTCAGCCTGCTCGCGGTCGGCGGGGTGGCGCTGGGCATCGTGCTCGTCGCGATCCTGTTCCTGGTCCTGTTCACCTGAGCCGGTGCGGTCCACCTGAGCCCGGGGATGGTGACCTGGGCCGCCCACCAATCGTCGGGCGGCTCGGCTGCGAATCACCTGCAGAAGCCCTGATCGGGCGTCATATGGTTTGGCTAACCTAAGTGTGTCGACAAACACAGGACGCGCCTTTGGGACAAACCGACCCCCGTCCCTAGGATGAAACCGTGCCGCGGAAGAACATCTCGCACCAGAAGATCGCTGAGCATGTCCAGCGACTCGGTGAGCTGTATCCGCCCATCCCCCTCGACTCGGTGGACCGGACCATCCTGCGCCCCGACCTGGTGGTCAGCCGCTTCGGGAACGTGATCGACTACCTGGCCAGGGTCGAGCTCGAGGTCGACCGGAACGTGCTCGAGCTGCTGACCCTGCTGCCCGACGTGGACGACACCAACAAGACCTTCTACGCCGACGTCTGGCAGCCCCAGGAGATCCAGCACGGGCTGATCCTCGACCGGCTGCAGCAGGACCTGGGTCGGACCCCGGCCGAGCCGCACCTGGACGTGTCCTTCAAGATCAAGATCCTCGGCACCCTGGCCACCCTGAAGCCGATCCAGGACGTGGCCAAGCTGCTCTACTTCCTGACCGGGGCGAGCACCGAGCGGCAGGCCGTGCTGGCGTACAACCAGATCAACGTCGGGCTGAAGGACCTGGGGGAGACCGCGATCTCGGAGACGATCATCCACCCGATCAAGCAGCAGGAGCCGGGCCACTTCGCCTTCTACCAGATGTCGGCGACCGCGATGATCCAGGACCGGGTGCTCAAGCCCTGGCAGCTGATGCTGGCCCGGGTGCTGCGGGAGAAGAGCTACGGGCTGGTCGGGACCAACGCCATGGACAGCTACAAGGCCGACATGGGTGGGGTGGCCGTCGACCTCGGGATCGACGCCGACCTCGAGGGGTACGCCCGGGAGATCGGCCGGGTCGAGACCCGGCTGCTGTGGGCCGAGCGGCAGGGGATGGAGTTTCCGCCCTACATCCTGAAGGCCCTGCGGGAGAGCGTCGAACTCTACCGCGAGCGGTCCATCGGCGCCCTGCTGCCGGCCTGAGGCCCCCGCCGCCGGCGCTCTGCGGGCGATTTGGGTCGCACGGGCAGATCGCGTAAGATCACCTGTCGGCCACCTATGCCGGTGGTCGGTTCTTCCGTGCAAGCAGATTGAGAGTATATGGCGAAGAAAGAAGGCGCACTCGAGCTCGAGGGCACCGTGGTGGAGGCACTGCCGAACGCGATGTTCCGCGTGGAGCTGGCCAACGGCCACAAGGTGCTCGCCACGATCAGTGGCAAGATGCGGCAGCACTACATCCGCATCCTTCCGGCCGACCGGGTCGTCGTCGAGCTCTCCGCCTACGACCTGACCCGCGGTCGAATCGTCTACCGCCACAAGTGAGCCGGGCCCCTTCCGGGGCGTGGCAGTCCATCCACCATCGACCAGGTGAGGTTCTGTGCCTGGTTCACACCAGAAAGTTGCTCGATGAAGGTTCAGCCGAGCGTCAAGAGGATCTGCGACAAGTGCAAGGTGATCCGCCGGCACGGTCGCG
>JAOPXW010000047.1 GCA_025964935.1 Friedmanniella sp.
GGTCCGCAGGGCGATCCCCCGCTCGGCCGCCCGCTCAGCCAGCAGCGCCCGCAACCGGCCGTTGGCCGCGACCCCGCCGCCGATCAGCAGGTCGGTCGCGCCGGTGGCGGCGCAGGCGTCCATCGCCTTGGCGCTGAGGACGTCGCAGACCGCCTCCTGGAAGCTCGCGGCCACGTCGGCCAGCGGCACGTCCAGGCCGTCGCGGTGCCGGAGCTCGACCCAGCGGGCCACCGAGCTCTTGAGCCCGGAGAACGAGAAGTCGAACCGGTGTGCGACCAGGTCCTTGCGCGCGGTCAGCCCCCGCGGGAAGGCGATCGCCGCCGGGTCGCCGGTGGCGGCCCGGTCGATGTGCGGACCCCCGGGGTAGGGCAGGCCGAGCACCCGGGCGACCTTGTCGTAGGCCTCCCCGGCCGCGTCGTCGACGGTGGAGCCCAGCTCGGTGATGCCAGAGGTGATCGCGTCCACCTGGAGCAGCGAGGTGTGGCCACCCGAAACCAGCAGGGCGATGCACCGGGGCGGCAGCGGACCGTGCTCGAGCAGGTCCACCGCGACGTGACCGGCGAGGTGGTTGACCCCGTAGAGGGGCTTGTCGAGCGCGTACGCCAGGGCCTTGGCCCCGGCCAGCCCCACGACCAGGGCCCCCATCAGGCCCGGTCCGGCGGTGACGGCGATGCCGTCGATCTCGGTCAGGTCCACGTCGGCGGTCGCGCACGCCCGCTCCAGCGCCGGCACCAGGGCCTCCAGGTGGGCACGGCTGGCCACCTCGGGCACGACCCCGCCGAACCGGACGTGCTCGGCCACGCTGGAGGCGACCTCGTTGGCCAGCAGCTCGTGGCCTCGGACGATGCCGACCCCGGTCTCGTCGCAGGAGGACTCGATGCCGAGGATGAGGGGTCCGCTCACGGCTCCACCACCCGTTCGGGGAGGTTGTCGGGCCAGCCCTGGAGGTTGTAGAGCTTGAGGATCAAGGCGTCCCGTCCCGGTCCGTAGTAGTCGCGCCGCGCGGTGAGCTGCTCGAAGCCGAGCCGCTGGTAGAGCGCGATGGCGGGCTCGTTGACGTAGTCGACCTCCAGGATCGCCGCCCGGGCCCCGTGCTGGCGGACGACCTCGAGGCCGGCGCGGACGAGCTCGGCCCCCACCCCCTGGCGGCGGTGGCTCGGCGCCACCACGAGCCGGTGCAGGTCCGCCAGCTCGCCGGTGGTCTTGAAGCAGACCACGCCGACGGGCACGTGGGCGCGGGCCAGCCGGATCGTGCGGCCCTCGCCCAGCAGCTCGCCCCGCCAGCTGCGCTCGCTCCACTGCTCCCCCGGCGCGAAGCCGCTGCGCTCCAGGCCCATGATCGCGGTGAGGTCGTCCTGATGGGCGGGGACGACGTGCACCGGGTCGTGACCGGTGGTCGCGGTCACGGGGTGCCCGCCCGTGACGCGGGTGGGCCCGCGTGCAGCACCGACTTGCGTCGGGTCGGCTCGGCCGCGTCGGGGCGCCGCAGATAGAGCGGGGAGCGCCCCTCGTCGGGCAGCGTCGGTCCGACCAGGGCCAGCACCCCCGGATCGAGGGTGCGCGGTCCCATCACCGGCGACAGCCGGTCGGGGTAGAGGTCGGCGCCCGGTCCGACGGTGGGCAGCGCGGGCACGTCGTCGGGGTGGCTCACCCGGGGCCCGTCGATGCGCCGGCCCTCCGCCGAGTAGCGCGCCCAGTAGACCTCACGGCGACGGGCGTCGCTGGCGGCGACGAAGTCGCCCGCGGGCGGGGTGGCGTGGTGGTCGACGAACTCGCGGGCGATCACGTCCAGGCTGCACACCCCGCGGAACCCGGTGCCGAGCACCGAGGCCAGCATCTGGGCGGTGACGATCCCGACCCGCAGACCGGTGAACGGGCCGGGACCCAGCCCGACCACGATGTCGGTGAGCTCCCGCGGCGCGACGCCGGCCTCGGTCAGGCAGCGCTGCACCAGGGGTGTGAGCTGCTCGACGTGGGCCATCCGGTCGGGAACGGTCGCCGTGCCGAGGACGACCCCGTCGCGGGCCAGCCCGACGTTGACCACGGTGGAGGTGTCGAGGGCGAGCACCAGCCGGGACTCAGCCACCGGAGACCCCCTGCAGGCCACGGAGGTCGACCCCGGTCCAGCGTCGACCACGCGGTCGGATGGTCACCAGCCGAGGGGTCTCCCCGGCGGGGTCCGGCTCGGCCGCGGGGGTGACGATGTCGATCTCGAGGCGGTCCTCGGACAGCTCCTCGGCCATCCCGCGACCCCACTCGACCACTGTGACCGAGGCGTCCAGGGTCGCGTCGAGGTCGAGGTCGTCGAGCTCGTACGGGCTGCTCAGCCGGTAGGCGTCGACGTGCACCAGGGCCGGGCGGTCACCCGTGGAGCGGTGCACCCGGGACAGGACGAAGGTGGGTGAGATGACCGGCCCCTCGCTGGCCAGGCCGCGGCCGATGCCCTGGGTCAGCGTCGTCTTGCCCGCGCCCAGGTCGCCCGAGGCGATCAGCAGGTCACCGGGCTGCAGCAGCTGGGCCAGCCGTACGCCGAGCTCCTGCATGGCCGCACCCGTGGCGACCGCCACGGTCAGCGGCAGGGCCTTGGCCAGCATCACGCCGTGCTCGACCCGGCGGTCGATGCGGAACCCCCGGTGCCGCCAGAACGCGACCACCTCGGCGAGCTCGGCCCGGGCGAACAGCTCGATGCCGTGCTGGCCCTGCTCGGCGGCCAGCCGCTCGGCCGCCGCCACCATCGCCGAGGCGATGCCGTGGCGCTGGAACTCGGGGTGCACCGAGACCCGCTGGAAGCCGGCCAGCCCGGAGGGACCGGGCACGACCAGGATGACCCCGGCCGGACGGCCGCCGACGGTGGCGTAGACCCCACCCGCCCGCTCGAGGACCGCGGCCACCGATTCCGGGGTCTCGTGGATGGCGGTCGACGGCGGGTCCAGGGCCGGACGGGCCCCGAAGGCCGCGTGGATGACCTCGACCATGGCGGGGGCGTCCGGGATGGACGCCGCCGCCACGACCAGGTCAGGAACCGAGACGCTCACCTGCAAATGCTAGTGCGCCGAGGCCTGGTGCCGGGTCAGCGTGCGCTGGCGCGGTAGGGCCGCTGGCCGCGACCGCCGCGGGCGGCACCCCGTCCGGGCGCGTCGCCGCGA
>JAOPXW010000087.1 GCA_025964935.1 Friedmanniella sp.
CTGGGCGTAGTAGCCGAGCCGCAGCCCGTGCCCAGGCTTGACCGCCCCGGTGTCGGAGTCCTCGACGCCGGCGAGGATCCGCAGCAGGGTGGTCTTGCCCGCACCGTTCAGCCCGAGGATGACCACCTGGGTCCCCCGGTCGATGGCCAGGTCGACCCCGGTGAAGACCTCCAGGGAGCCGTACGTCTTGCTCAGGTCGGCCGCGGTCAGCGGGGTCTTGCCGCAGGGTGCGGGCTCGGGGAAGCGGATCTTGGCGACCTTGTCCTGGGCCCGCGCAGCCTCCAGACCCGAGAGCAGCTTCTCCGCCCGCTTGGCCATGTTCTGCGCGGCGGTGGCCTTGGTCGCCTTGGCCCGCATCTTGTCGGCCTGCGTCATCAGCTGGTCGGCCTTCTTCTCCGCGTTCTGCCGCTCACGCTTGCGCCGCTTCTCGTCGGTCTCGCGCTGCTGCAGGTAGCGCTTCCAGTCCATGGCGTAGACGTCCATCTCGGCCCGGTTGGCGTCCAGGTGGAAGACCTTGTTGACCGTGGCCTCCAGCAGCCCCACGTCGTGGCTGATGACCAGCAGCCCACCGGAGTGGTTGGCCAGGAAGGTCCGCAGCCAGCCGATCGAGTCGGCGTCGAGGTGGTTGGTCGGCTCGTCCAGGAGCATCGTCTGGGCGCCGGAGAACAGGATCCGGGCCAGCTCGACCCGTCGCCGCTGACCCCCGGACAGGGTGCTGAGCGGCTGGTGCAGGACCCGCTCCGGCAGCCCGAGGTTGCTGGCGATCCGGGCGGCCTCCGACTCGGCCGCGTAGCCGCCGGCCGAGGCCAGCTCCGCCTCGGCCCGGGCGTACGCCGCCATGGCCTTGTCGCGGACCTCCTCGGAGTCGTCGCCCATGGCCAGCCCGGCCCGTTCGAGCCGACCGACGACGGCGTCCAGGCCCCGGGCCGAGAGGATCCGGTTCTTCGCCAGCACGTCCAGGTCCCCGGTCCGGGGGTCCTGGGGCAGGTAGCCCACCTCACCGGTGCGGCTGATCGTCCCGGAGGCGGGGGTGGCCTCGCCGGACAGGATCTTGGTCAGCGTCGTCTTGCCCGCCCCGTTGCGCCCGACCAGGCCGATCTTGTCCCCGGGTGCGAGCTGGAAGGTCGCGCCCTCCAGCAGCAGCCGCGCACCCGCACGGACCTCGAGATCCTTCACAACCAACATCTGGGACTGACTTTCCTCGTATGACGGCCAGCGCCCCGACAGGGTTGCTGGTTCCTTCTGGTGGGCTCCATCTCGGCCCAACAACCAATTTTCGCCCGCATTCCGGGCGAGCCCCAAATGCCGGGGCTTCGGGCCCCGACGCGGCGACGCCGGACCCGAGCAGAGTCGGGTCCGGCGTACGCGACGTCGGGGTGGGGCCGCGGCCCGACGGTGGTCGGGCCGGGTGGGTCAGACGTTGAAGCCGAGAGCCCGGAGCTGGTCGCGGCCGTCCTGGGTGATCTTCTCCATGCCCCACGGCGGCATCCAGACCCAGTTGATGACGAACGACTCGACCAGGCCCTCCAGGGCGGTGGCGGTCTGGTCCTCGATGACGTCGGTCAGCGGGCAGGCCGCGGAGGTCAGGGTCATGTCGATCGTCAAGGTGTTGCCGGGCTCGACGTGCAGGTCGTAGATCAGGCCGAGGTCGACGACGTTGATGACCAGCTCGGGGTCGACGACGTCCTTGAGCGCCTCGTACAGGTCCTCGACACTGGCCGCCGCCGTCAGCGGGGCGCCGTCGGTGCCGGGCACGGCCGGCAGGTCGTCGCGGACCCGGTCGGAGGGCCGGGCCGTCGTCGGCGCCGCGTGCTCGTGCCCGGCGTGGTCGTGACCGGCGTGGTCGTGACCGGCGTGGTCGTGACCCGCATGGGCGTGGTCGGTCTGAATGTCAGTCATCTGCGTTCCTCACGGTTGCTGAGCTCGGGTCCTGCTGCGCGCCCTGGGCCTGGATCACGGCGTCCTTGAACTCCGTCCCGCCCAGCAGGGCGCACTGGACGCGGGCGGGGACCTTGGCCACGCCCGCGAAGGCGACGCCGTCCTCCAGCCGGTCCTCGTCGGGTTCGATGGTGCCCCGGCTCTGCATCAGGGCCAGGAACTCCTCGTGCCGGGCCAGCCCGTCGGAGAACGTCCGCCCGATCACCAGGTCCGACATCACCGAGGTGGAGGCCTGCGAGATGGAGCAGCCGACCCCCTCGTACGAGACGTCGGTGACGGTGTCCCCGGTCAGGTGCACCCGGAGGGTCACCTCGTCCCCGCAGCTGGGGTTCACGTGGTGCACCTCGGCCTCGTACGGGTCACGCAGTCCGCTGTGGTGCTTGGCCCGGTAGTGGTCCAGGATGATCTCCTGGTAGAGGTCCTCGACCTTCATCGGCGTCCTCCGAAGAACGACAGCGTGTAGTCGAGCCCGTCGACCAGGGCGTCGATCTCGGCCCGGTTGGTGTAGAGGTAGAACGAGGCCCGGGTCGAGGACTGCACCCCGAAGCGCTCGTGCAGGGGCCGCGCGCAGTGGTGCCCCCCGCGTACGGCGATCCCGCGCGAGTCCAGCAGCTGGCTGATGTCGTGGGGGTGCACCTGCTCCCCGTCGGCCCCGGTGAGGGTGAACGAGATCGCGCCGCCCCGGTCGACGGGCTCGGCCGGACCGAGGATCCGCAGCCCGGGGAGGGTGGCCAGACCGGTCAGCGCGTACGCCGTGATCTCGGCCTCGTGGGCGGCGACCTGCGCCATCCCGATCTCGCTCAGGTAGTGCGCAGCCGCGCCGAGGCCCACGGCCTGGGCGATCGGCGGCGTGCCGGCCTCGAACCGGTGCGGCGGCGGGGCGAAGGTCGAGCCGGTCATCTTGACCACCTCGATCATCTCCCCACCCCCCAGGAACGGCGGCAGCGACGCGAGCAGGTCGTAGCGGCCCCAGAGGACGCCGATCCCGGTGGGCCCGACCATCTTGTGGCCGGTGAAGGCCACCAGGTCCGCCCCGAGGTCGGTGACGTCGACGGGCAGCTGCGGGACGGCCTGCGAGGCGTCCAGCACCATCGTCGCGCCGACGGCGTGCGCCATCGCGGCGACCCGACGGACCGGGTTGACCGTGCCCAGCACGTTGGAGACGTGGGCGACCGAGACGATCTTGGTGCGCTCGTTGATCAGCCCCTCGGCCACGGCGGCGTCGAGGTCCAGCCGGCCCTCCTCGGTCACGTCGAACCAGCGCAGGGTCGCACCGGTCCGGGCGGCGAGCAGCTGCCACGGCACGATGTTGGAGTGGTGCTCCATCACGGAGACCACGATCTCGTCGCCGGGCCGCAGGGACGCCCCGAGGCTGTGGGCGCACAGGTTGAGCGCCTCGGAGGCGTTCTTGGTGAAGACGACCTCCTCCGAGCGGGTGGCCCCGATGAAGGAGGCGAGCCGCGCGCGGGCCCCCTCGAAGGCCTCGGTCGCCTCGGCGCCGAGCAGGTGCATGGCGCGCGCGACGTTGGCGTTGTGGCTGAGGTAGTGGTCCTCGATCGCCTCGACGACGCACCGCGGCTTCTGCGAGGTGTTCGCGCTGTCGAGGTAGACCAGCGGAGAACCGTCGGGCGTGCTGCGCTCGAGGATCGGGAAGTCGGCGCGGATGGCGTCGACGTCGAACGGGATC
>JAOPXW010000111.1 GCA_025964935.1 Friedmanniella sp.
AGCAGGCCCTCCTGGTCGCGGCGCACCCCGAGACCACCACCAGCACCCTCGTCCCGGACGGCGCCGGCGACGATCCCGAGGCCCGCCTGGTGGGAGCGGTGGACGCCTTCATCCAGATCATCGTGGACACCGAACAGCAGCAGCGCACCATGTTGCGGCTGTCCCTGGACCCCAAGACCCCCGGCCAGGCCCTGCCACTACGCCAGGGTCGGGCCATCACCTGGTTCGAGGAGGCCTTGGCGCCCCTCCGGCCGCAGTTCACCGACTCCGAGATCCGCCGGCTCGCCCTCGCCATTCGCAGTGGCGTCGGCATCGAGTCGCTCGTCTGGCTCACCGACATCGCGGGGCTGACCCGACAGGAGGCCGCGGAACGGATGCGCTGGTCCGCACGGGCCCTTCTGCGCCAGGCCCTGTCCGAGGCGGACCGATCCCGGGTGGGGTCCCCGCCATCCCCGCCCGGCTGAGAGCAATTCTCGACGGGCTCCACGACGCCGGCACGACCCCCTCCCAGCTCATCCTCCCGCCACGCGGCGCCGTGCCCTGTCGCAGCGGTCACGGCCGGAGTGTCAGACTGACGAGGGCCCGTTGGGCTCAGCGGACGGGCCGGCGGTCTGACCCCACCGCCACGAGACAGTGAAGGACATCATGACTGCGGCGACAGGCCAGCGACCCGAGATCCCCGGCCACCCCGAACAGCACCACCCGCGGACCCGGCAGCTGAGTCAGTGGCTGCTGGCCAACCGCGTGCACCCCGTCGGCCCCGAGGCGGATGAGGAGCACACCGAGCCGCAGGCGTGGTGGAAGGTGATGTGCCTGACCGGGGTGGACTACTTCTCCACGCTGTCCTACCTGCCGGGCATCGCCGCCCTGGCCGCCGGGGCGCTGTCGCCGCTGGCCACGTTGCTGATCGTGGCCCTGACCCTGTTGGGCATGCTGCCGATGTACCGCCGGGTGGCGGTGGAGAGCCCCCACGGACAGGGGTCGGTGGCCATGCTGGAGAAGCTGCTGCCGTTCTGGCGGGGCAAGGTGTTCGTCCTGGTCCTGCTGGGCTTCGTCGCCACCTCCTGGCTCATCACCATCACCCTGTCGTCGGCGGACGCGACGGTGCACCTGCTGGAGAACCCGTACTCACCGGGCTTCCTGCACGGGCACCCCGTTCTGATCACGGTGGGGCTGCTCCTGGTGCTCGGCTTCGTCTTCCTGCTCGGCTTCAGCGAAGCCGTGGTGGTGGCCATCCCGCTGGTCGCGGTCTTCCTGGTCCTGAACGCGGTCATCGTGGTGGCCGGGCTGACCGACATCCTCACCCACCCGCAGCTGCTCGGCGACTGGACGCAGGCGCTCACCGCCCACGGCAGCGGGTTCTTCGACATCCTCGGGCCCGCGGTCCTGGCCTTCCCGCTGCTGGTGCTGGGGCTGTCCGGGTTCGAGACCGGCGTCAGCATGATGCCGCTGGTCGCGGCCCACGGCAAGACGGCCGAGGAGAAGCTGGCCAGCCGGGTCAAGAACACGCGCCGACTCCTCACCGCCGCCGCGGTGATCATGTCGGTCTACCTCCTCACCACCAGCCTGATCACCACCGTGCTCATTCCGGCCGAGAAGTTCGCGCCCGGCGGCGAGGCCAACGGCCGGGCCCTGGCCTACCTGGCCCACGAGCGGCTGGGCGAGGGCTTCGGCACGGTCTACGACCTCAGCAGTGTCCTGATCCTGTGGTTCGCCGGCGCCTCGGCCATGGCCGGTCTGATCAACATCGTGCCCCGCTACCTGCCCTCGTACGGCATGGCGCCGGAGTGGGGTCGCGCCGTACGCCCGGTGGTGCTGGTCTACACCTTCGTCAGCATCGCCATCACCATCGCGTTCAAGGCCGACGTGAACGCCCAGGCCGGCGCGTACGCCACCGGCATCCTGGCCATGATGGTCTCCGGCGCGATCGCGGTGACCGTCAGCGCCATCCGGCGTCGGCGTCGCCGGAGCATCGTCGGCTTCACCGTCTTGACGCTGATCCTGCTCTACGCGCTCGTGGAGAACGTGCTGGAGAAGCCGGACGGCATCACCATCTCCGCCATGTTCATCGCCGCCATCCTGATCATCTCGGTCTGGTCGAGGCTGTCGCGGGCCTTCGAGCTGCGGGTCACCGAGGTCGACCTGGACCCCACCGCCCAGATGTTCATCCGCGACTGCGCCCGCCGCACCGTGCGCCTCGTGGCCAACGAGCCCGACGCCGGCGACGCCAAGGAGTACGCCGAGAAGCGCATCCAGATCATGAAGGACCACGACTTCGCCGAGGGCCAGGACTTCCTCTTCGTCGAGATCACGGTCGAGGACCCGTCGGAGTTCGCGACGCGACTGGAGGTGCACGGGCAGGTCAAGCACCGTCAGTACCGGGTCCTCACCGTGCAGAGCGCGACGGTGCCCAACGCGCTCGCCGCGCTGCTGCTGCATATCCGCGACGAGACCGGCCACCGACCCCACATCTACTTCGAGTGGACCGAGGGCCACCCGCTGGCCAACCTGGGCAGCTTTCTGATCGGCGGCGTGGGCGAGGTCGCCCCCGTCACCCGCGAGGTGGTCCGCCGGGCCGAGCCCGACCGCTCCCGACGCCCGCACGTGCACGCGGGCTGAGGCCCGTCAGTGCACGGCCGCCGGGCTCAGATGGCCGGCGGGACGCGGCCCCCCGACCGCGCCCAGACCTCCAGCAGGTCCGGGTCTGCCGGCGCCCGGAGCTCTTGGGCGGCTCGGGCGTCCAGCTCGTCCATTACCAGCGAGACGGCCGACTCGATCCTGGCGTCCGCCCGGTCACTGCGTCTGGCCCACCCGGGCACGGCCGCCTCGATCCGGCCATCGCTGGCGCTCCGGGCGAGGGCCCGGTCGCAGTTGCGCTGCTCGATGGACCTGCCGAGCGTGGTGGCCCAGTCGAGATCCTCGACCATGATGGCGTCAACCATGATCCCACCGCTGCACGGCGTGCCGTAGCGAAGGGCCACGCGGATCATGTCGTCCGTCGCGCATCGACCACTGCCGGTCCAACGAAGCGAGGTGGGATCGGCCTCGCGGGCCCTCGGCGTGTCGCAGCACATCAGGGTGTCCGGTGGGATCAGCAGGTACAACATGGACCCTCTCCTCGAGAGCAGGTGGCACATGAACGCCACGAGGGTACAACGTCGGGCGCCGTAGGGAGTGGTCAAACGGCGGAAAATCAGGCCCTCGAGAACACGGCCCGACGCCAGCCGCGGGCCCTCAGCCCCGTGAGCCCCGGGGCCCCGTACGGCGTGCCGGTCGCGCGGCGGAGCCGCGACCCGGCGTCCCCCGGGTCCGCCCGCCGGACACCCAGGCGCTGTAGGACCTGAGCGAGGCGTGGCCCGGACGGCGCAGCCACGGCCAGGGATGCAGCTCGGTCACGTCCAGGGCTCCAGCCCGGCGGGCCCAGCCGGGGACCGGGGCGTACGTCGTCGCCAGCCGCCGCCCCGCGAGCTCGGTGACCGGCGCTCCCCGGCGGACCTCCAGGGGCCGCTCCTGCGCCAGCTCACCCAACGTCTCGGCGAGGAAGACCAGTCGCTTGCTCGAGAGGCGCAGGCGGCGCAGCAGAGGCTCGTCGAAGACGAAGACCGCCGGTCGGTCGGGCTCGGCGGCCAGGGCCGGGTCGCCGGACCCGAGGGACTCCGCGGTCAGCCAGGTCACGTCGGCCCCGTGACTTTCCACCGTGTCAGGTCCGGCGGAAGTGGGTCCCGGGCCGAGGTCCGGCCCGGTGACCGTAGCTCCCAACTCACCGTCAGGCCAGCCCTCGATCGGGCAGGCCTGCCGCAGCGGGCAGCGACCGCACAGCTGCGGGGCGCGCTTCTCGACCTGCCACCGGCTGAACCCGTACGCCTTCCCGCTGCCCGTGCCCGTCGTCCACTGCCAGCCCAGCCGGTTGGCCGCCCGCGACCCGTCGAGGAGGTGCACGAACATTTCCTGCTCCCCCGCGCGCCAGTCGGCCCCGGCCCGGACCGCCCACTGGGAGGCGAGCCACATCCGGGTCTGGTTGACGAGCCAGCCCTCGGTGTGGAGCTCGCCGACGACGAAGTCCATGCACGCCATCTCGGCGGGCCACGGCTCGCGGCTCCAGCCCCCGGGCCGGGGCTGCTCCTTCCGCAGCGGCCGGCCGAGCGCCGAGCCGGTGCGGGCGTACAGGTGGCGGGCGTACTCCTGCCACAGCAGCTCGTCGCGGTAGCGCTTGCGGTCCCCGGCCGGCGCGTCGGCGACCGCCGCCCAGACCTGCGGCAGGCTGAGCAGGCCGTGCCGGATGTACGGCGACATCCGCGAGGCCCCGCGCCGGGCCTGTGGCAGCACCACGCTGCGGTCCCGGGCGTACCCCGTGATGTCGAGCTGCGCCAACGCCGTGTCGGCCGCCTCCTGCCCACCCCGGAACCCGCCCGCCAGCGTGTCCCCCGGTCCCTCCAGCGTCAGGTCGCCGAGGTGGCGGCCCACCCAGTCGAGGACGTCGGAAGGATCGGCGGGCGGGGTCGGCAGGAGGGGCACGGGACTATTCGCAGACCCGAGCCGGTCCGGATGCGGGCCGCCGCGCTCCCCTCACCGGCCGCAGCCCGTCGAGCCCGGAACGGCTCAGCGGTCGCGCCAGCTGTGGCTGGGGGTCCAGCCGAAGAGCTCCTGCATCCGGGCGCAGCTGAAGGCCGACCGCGGGTCCTCGTAGTCGTCGGCGAAGCTGGCGTAGCCGTCGTAGAACTCCGCCATCAGGTCGCGCAGGCCGCGCTTCGCGCGGGTGTCGGCGGCGGCGATCAGGCACACCTCGTGCCCGGTGCTGGTTCCCTCCAGGGCGGCCAGGTAGGCGGTGCCGACGTCGCGCGCGTCGATGTAGCTCCAGAAGTTCACCTTGCTGCGGGCCGGGTCCTCCCACTCCTGCGCGAACGCGCCGTAGGCGTCCGGCGGGATGACGTTGTTGATCCGCAGGCCGACCCAGGCCGTGCCGGGGTGGCGGACGGCGAGCGAGTCCGCGATCACCTCGCTGAGGTACTTGCTCAGCGCGTAGGCGTTGGGCGAGGGGCGGCGCTCGGACTCGTTAAAGGGGATCTGCGCCGGCACGACCCCCTCGGTGAGCAGGCCCGTGGCCATCTCGCTGGAGGCGTAGACGACGCGGGGGATGCCGAGGTCGCCCGCCGCCTGGAGGATGTTGTGGGTGCTGACCACGTTGTTGTCGAACACGTCGACCTGCGCCTGCCCGCTCGGGGACGGGTTGGCGGCGAGGTGGCAGTGGCCCTCCGGCCGGTACTGGAAGAGGGCGTCGT
>JAOPXW010000132.1 GCA_025964935.1 Friedmanniella sp.
CCAGAACCTGGGGCTGGAGGGCGTACGGTGGGCCGCGGTCGGGCGTCCCGGCCACCGCCGACCTGGGCCGGCCGACCCCCCTCCGCCGCCCGCCGAAGGAGCCCCCCGTGAGCGTGTCCGCGCGTCACTCCGACCGACCCGACGGCTCGGCCGTCGCGCCGCGCAGCCCCTTGTTCAGCATCCTCGTAGGCGTCTCCGCGCTGCTCGTCCTGCTGCAGGGTCTGTGGGCCGGTCTGTTCATCCACGAGAAGCAGGACTACGCCAAAGGCTGGGTCCAGGTGCACTCCATCGGGGGCAACGTGGCTCTGCTGCTGGCCCTGGCTGCGTTGGTCGTGGTGATCGTCAAGCTCCGGTCACGGCGGGACCTGCTCGTCGGCAGCATTGCGTACGCCGTGCTGCTGGCCGTGGAGGGCTTCCTCGGCAGCCTGATCGGTGACCACGCCGGCGTCGCGGCGGTGCACATCCCGCTGGCCATGGCGCTGATGGGGCTGGCCGTCTACCTGCCGCTGCGCGCCCGTCGCTAGTCAGGAGCGGTCGGCCGCGACCTCGAACACGAGCTCCAGGCCGTCCTCTTCGTCCCACTGCTCGCCCACCAGTACGAAGCCGAACGGCTCCGCCAGCGCCAGTGAGGCGGCGTTGTTGGGGCTGATGCTGGCACGGACCACCCGGACGTCGACCTCGCGGGCCGCCCGCGCCAGGAGGGCGGTGAGCACCGCCCGACCGAAGCCCTGCCGCCGGCGGGCCGGGTCGATCGCGTAGCCCACCTCCACCAGGCCGGACGCGTCCGGCGGGCCGTGGAACCCGGCCTGCCCGACCACCTGCCCGGTGCCCAGCTCCCGGACGACCCCGGTGACCCAGGCGCCGGCTGCGGGGTCCGCCCGTACCTGCCCGACCCGGTAGGCCCATGTGCCCCGGCAGCGCACGGAGACCAGGAACGGGGTCAGCGGGAGGCCCGAGCTGAGCCGGGCCCGGTTCAGGTCGCCGTCCGCCAGGGCGGCAAGTGTCCGCGCGTCCAGCTGGACGATCTCCACCCGTCGGTCCGTCACGCCCGCACCTCCGCCGCCACCGTTGGCCCTCGTCCCGAGCGTCGACCGCGTCGTGACCACCCCGGGTCGGGGCCCGGTGACGAAGATCGCGATTCTCCTGTCGAACCTACCAACCTGGGCTACGTTCCAGAGGTTCCTCTCCGCTCGGCCTCGCCGTCATCCTTCCCGTGTGCCGGTGTCCGCGTGAGCGCAGGTCCAGGTTGTTCCCCCCAACCGGCCGGTAGGTCCCCCTCCTCCCGGCAGCCGAGCCGTGACGGCTCCCGACAGACAGGTCTCCATGACGCTCTCCCCCACCCAGGCCCTGCCCGAAGACTCCCTCGAGTCCGAGGCGACCGACCCGTTGTCCTTCCTCGGGTTCGGCTTCCACATCCTCGGCCGAGCCGACCTCGCCAAGGGGGTGACGACCGCGGTGGTCAAGGCGACCGGCAACGCCACCAGCTCGGCCCCCACCCGCCCGTTCACCTACGTCCGCGACTCCTACACCAGCCGCCGCGAAACCGAGTCCGCGTTCGCGAGCGAGGTCGGGCTCGACTACTCCGGCGTCGCCTTCTCCGGCGAGTTCGACGCGACCTACACCTCGGCCACCCGGGACGAGGCGAGCTCCACGTTCGGGCTGGCCGACATCACCGTGCCGCACTCGGTCGTAGGGCTGACCAACGCCGGCCCGAAGAACTGGGCCAGCGCCTTCGCCGCCAACCCCGACGTGGCCCACCTGCCCGCGACGTTCGACGCCAGCACGCGCGACCAGTTCTTCGGGGTGCTGGCCACCTACGGCACCCACTTCGTGTCCCAGGTGACCTTCGGCGGCCGGATGCGGGCCTGCCTGTACTCCAGCGAGTCCTCCTCCTACAGCCAGCAGGATGCCGCAGCCAGCATGTCGGCGGAGTTCGACGGGCTGTTCTCCACCGTGAGCGGGACCGGGTCGGCCTCGTGGACGAAGGTCGACCGGAGCTGGTTCGAGACGCGCACCTTCACCATCTCGGCGCTGGGCGGCGACGACAGCCTGCTGCCCGTCGGCGACCACGGATTCGATGCCTCCTACGACCCCAGCCCCTGGATCGCCAGCGTGGCCGTCAAGCCCATGCCGGCGGCCTTCCAGCTCCAGCCCCTGTCCCAGCTGTTCAGCGGGCCGACCCAGGACGCCATGGAGGAAGCCATCGCCGCGTTCCTGGACAGCACCGCCCAGCTGACCGTGACGATGTCCCTGGCCACCACGTACGCCACCCTCGGCTCGACCACGCTGTTCCCGCAGCTGCCGGCCCACGCGACCGACCCCGGGAGTGGCTGGATCTGGCTGCTGGTGCTGGACCGGGTGTCCTCGGAGCTGGTGCTGAACCAGCTGACCCTCAGCCCGGCTGAGTGGGACGACGACCTCGACACGAAGGTGCAGCAGGTCATCGACGCGCACCCGGGGGCCACGCTGATCTTCGGCGGCTTCTACCCCTGGGGGATGGCGGCCCTGCGGCCGAAGCTGCTGGTCTCGTTGGCCCAGATCAACGGGTTCGACCTCACCACGTTCACCGGGGTGGGCGCGCAGATCCTCAGCTATATCGGCTCGGCCTCTCACGAGGACCCGCACGCCGCCACCGGGGACGGCGGCAGCCTGCGGGCCTCCAACACGGTGAACGTCAGCACCAACCCGCACGCGGTCGTGGACCAGGACGGCTACGTCTTCTAGTCCGCCGCCCCCGACGCCGAGCGGGCGGCCGCCTTCGCCGCCCGCTCGGTCGCGCGCCCCTTGGTCTTTTCTCTCCGGGCTCGTCATACAGAAGACGTTGTGAGTTCGAATGCACGGGTAGATCTGTGAAAA
>JAOPXW010000136.1 GCA_025964935.1 Friedmanniella sp.
ACCAGGCCACGACCTGGCCACGCTTCATCTCGCCCGCGAACACCCGGCACAGCGCGAGGCGGCCGAGGTAGGGGGAGGCGTCGAGGTTGGTGACGTGAGCCTGGAGCACCGCGCCCTCCTCGTACTCCGGCGCGGGGACCGCATCCAAGATGGTGGCGAACAGCGGGCCGAGGTTCTCCGAGTCGGGCATGGCCCCGTTCTCGGGGGCTGTCAGCGAAGCGCGGCCGGCCTTGGCCGAGGCGTAGACGACCGGGAAGTTGAGCACGTCGGTCTCGCCGTCCTCGAGCAGGTCGAGGAACAGCTCGTACGTCTCCTCGACGACCTCGGTGATCCGGGCGTCGGGCCGGTCGACCTTGTTGACGACCACGATGATCGGCAGGTTCTTGGCCAGCGCCTTGCGCAGCACGAACCGGGTCTGGGGGAGCGGACCCTCGGAGGCGTCCACCAGCAGCACGACGCCGTCGACCATCTCGAGGCCGCGCTCGACCTCACCGCCGAAGTCGGCGTGGCCCGGGGTGTCGATGATGTTGATGATGACGTCGGAGCCGTCGGGGGCGTGGTGCAGCACGGCGGTGTTCTTGGCCAGGATCGTGATGCCCTTCTCCCGCTCCAGATCCATCGAGTCCATGACCCGGTTGTTCACGTCCTGGTTCGCGCGGAAGGCGCCGGACTGCCAGAGCATGGCGTCGACGAGAGTGGTCTTGCCGTGGTCGACGTGGGCGACGATCGCGACGTTGCGCAGATCTGAACGGGTGGGCATGCGGCGATACTTCCTGTCAACGGATGAGGTCGTTGCACTCGCAGGGGCGACAGGCAACCTTGTTGAGTCTACCGACCCAGACCGCTGAGGCCCGAATCGTGACCCAGGGCCCGGCCCGGGGAGGCGGGACGACTCACCAGCCCGCACCGAAGCAGACGAAGGGCAGCGGCCCGTCGGCGGCCTCCATGGTCGCCGCCAGGGCGTACGCCGGGGCCGCTCCCGCGGCCAGCCGGCGGTGGTAGTCGCCCATCAGCTCCGCGGCCGCCTCGTCGGACACCTTGGTCACCCCGGAGATGACCGTCGAGGTCCCCGAGTGCAGGAACGCCCGCGTCAGCCCGAGCGACTCGTCCCCGGGCCGTACGGTGCCCTGGCCCAGGTCGCAGGCCGACAGCACCACCTGTGCGGGCGGGCTGACCAGCCGGTCCAGGTCGTAGCCGACCAGGGACCCGTCCGCGACCCGGATGGAGGAGAACAGCGGGCTGTCGTGCTGGTGCTGGCCGTGGGCGGCCACGTGCACCAGCAGCGCGCCGTCCATGGCGTGCAGCACCCGCTCGCCGGAGGCGTCCGCCCCGACCAGCACCTCGGCTCCGGCCCAGGTCCCGGTGACCGCCGCGATCTCCGCCTCGGCCCGGCTCAGGCCCGGGCCGGCGATCCCGACGACCCGGGTCGAGGCCGAGGGGAGCCGGCTGCGCGCCGACAGCCAGGTCCGCGCCGAGGGCGCGACCGTGACCGGCCGACCCCGCAGGCTCGGCAGCTGGCCCCAGGGCAGCCCGGCCAGCCGGGCCGTCGGCAGCAGCACCAGGGGGCGGTCGCCGAGCCCGAGCGGGGCGAGCAGGGCGGAGTCCAGGGCGGCCAGCCCGGACCGCAGCGACCGGGCCGCCGAGCCCCGCAGCGGGCCGGGGATCAGGTCCAGCGCCAGCACGTTCAGGTCGGCCAGCACGCGACGGGCCTGCTCCTGGGCGAGCGCGACCGGACCCAGCGGCCGGACCCAGCAGCGGTCGCCCTCCCAGACCACGGCGTGCAGCTGGTCGCGGAGCAGGAACACGGCCACCAGGGTGGCGTCGGACAGCGCGGCGCGCAGGTCGGTCGGCCGGGTCGGGGAGGCGACCTGCCGGAGCCCCTGCAGGGTCCACGAGCGCGCGCGGATCTCCCGCTCCAGCTGCCGGCGTCCGGCCCGGAGCTCGGGATCGGGACGCTCCGCGTCCCGGATCTGGGTGTCGGTCCAGCGCAGCTGCGTGAGCAGGTCCGCGGTCACCTGGTCGGGGGGCGGCTGCACCTCCGGGACCCGCGCGATCACGTTGCGACCGCGTTCGAGCCAGTCCAGGACGGCGTGCGGCCGGTTGCGGCGGAGCTCCTCGGTGATCGCCATCTCGGCCAGGGCCACCCCGTGCGCCGCACTCGCGGTCTGCAGGTCGAGGCTGCCGAAACGCGACTGGTACTCCGCCAGCTCCCGCAGCCCGGCCCGGGCCTGGCGGGTGCCCTCGCGGTGCCGTCCGGACAGGAAGGACTCCTGGGCCCGGACCTGACGCAGGTAGAGGCGGACACTGATCGGCTCGCCGCGGCGGGCAGTCAGCCCGGCACTGGACCGAGGCTCCGCCGAGGTCAGGGACGCCGCCACCGCGATCAGGTGCGCGGTCCGGGCCTGGTCGGGCAGGTGGTGGGCGCTCAGGGTCGCCGCCAGCTCCTCCGCCCGCCGTACGAGGTCGCCCGGCCCGTCCCCGGACAGGTCGTCGGCCCGCAGCAGGGCGAAGTCGGCCAGGGCCTGGGCACGCCGGTTGCCCCGCTCGGCGCTGCGCCGGCTGGCCGACCCGGCGAGCTCCCGGGCCCGCTCGGGGTGGTTGGTCAGCAGGGCCAGCTCGGCCCGCTCCAGCTCGGCCTCGGCCAGCAGCTGGGTCAGGTCGGTGCGGGCGAGGGCCTCGCAGGCCTGCAGCAGGGCCGCCTCGGCCGCGTCGAACAGGCAGGCGCTGACCAGCACCTTGGCCCGGTCCAGCGCGACCACGCCCGTGGCGTAGTCCGACGTCGCGCCGCCGGGGACCGGCATGGTGGCCAGGGCGCGGGGCAGGTCCCCGCCCAGGTACTCCATGAAGCCGAGGTTGTGGGTGGCCTCGAAGACCAGACCCTCCAGCCCGGCCTCCTGCGCGGCGGTCCGCGCCGTGAGGAAGTCGAGCCGGGCCTGGCGCACGTGCCCCATCAGGTGGTGGGCGTCACCGCGGTTGAGCAGCACCTTGACCCGCTCGACCGGGGCCGCGAGGTCGAGCTGGTTGACGGCGCGGTCCAGATGGAACAGGGCGGACTCCGGCCGGCCGGCGCGCAGCAGCAGCACCCCGCGCTGGCACTCGACCAGCACGTCGAGGTCGTACGCCTCGGCCAGCAGCGCCACCCGCTCGGCCTCGGCCAGCTGGGCCATGCCGTGCTCGAGGTCGCCGAGCTCGAAGGCGGGCAGGGCCGAGCTGAGCAGCACCCGCGCCTCGAGCCGACCCTGCTCGTGCGCCGGCGCCCCCGGGTCGAGGGCCGGGGCGGAGCGCAGCGTCCGGAGGGCCCGGGCGAAGCAGTCCGCGGCGTCGGCCAGGTGGCCGACGTCGCCCGCATCGATTCCCTGCTGGTGCAGGCTACGGGCGACCTGGACCGGGCTCGCCGAAGGTGGGGGAGGCAGCGACCCACGTCGCCGAACGGGTGACTCTGTCGTGATGTGTCTCATGGTCCAACCCCAGCTCCACCAGGTCAACCACCTTCCGAACGATCGGGCTGCTGGGCCGGCGGCCGCGTCTGCTGGAGATGGGGTTCAGCGCGGTCTCAGAGGGGGAACCGCAGCCGTCGCAGGGCGCGCCGGCTGCGGGTGCTGCAGCTGGCGGGGTCGACCACGTCCAGGTCGGGGAGGGTCGCCAGCTCGCGGGCGATCTCCCCGGCGAGCACGGGGGTCGCGAACGACGTTCCGCTCCAGGTCCCGAACCCGTTGAAGCTGTCCGGGTCGACCAGGGACCGCCAGCCCGGGTTGACCCGGCCCGGCCCCTGCGGGGCCCCCACCTGGATGCCGGCGGTCGCGCCGGCGTTGACCTCGGGGACGGTGCTGATCAGCACCGCTCCGGGGCAGTGGCAGGAGACCCAGTCGCCGCCGTTGCTGAACAGGGCCACGCTCCCGTCGGGGTTCAGGGCGCCGACGCTGAGCAGCGGGGGCCAGTCGGCGGAGCCGTCCGCCGCGGCCCGGGAGACCGCACTCGGCCACAGGTCGGGCTGGTGGCGGCCGCCGAGCAGGGTGCTGAACGCCGCCGGGTAGAAGTGCCGGTCGGTGGAGTCGTTGCCGGCCGCCGCGACCACGGTCGTGCCCAGGCTGCGGAGGGTGTCGATGCGCTCCAGCAGGGGGGTGTCGTCCAGCAGGTCGGCGGGCAGCTCGTGGTAGTACCCCAGGGACAGCGAGACCACGTCGACCAGGTCGCCGGGGCGTCCCCCCTCGGCCTGGGCCGCGGCCTGCCGGTCGGCCAGGAAGTCCAGGCAGGCCAGCAGGTGGGCCTCCTCGATGATCCCGTCCGGCCCCAGCACCTTGACCGAGAGGATGTCGGCGTCGGGGCAGCTCTGCCGGATCAGCCCGGCGATGAAGGTCCCGTGGCCGAAGAAGGGGTCCATCATGCCCTCGAGCTGGTCGACCAGGTTGGGGTCGACCTCCTTGCCCTCGTCGGGGTCGTCGGCGGTCGGCGGACGCACCTGGTGGGTGTGGCGGTCGAAGACCAGCCGCTGGACGCCCTCGTCGAGCCACTCGTGGTCGGCGACCCCGGTGTCGAGGATCGCGACGACGGGCCGCCGGCCGGCCCGCTCGGTGCGGGCGGGCGGGTCGCCCAGCCAGGTGACCGGTCCCCGGCCGCCCCACCCGGGCACGCTGTACTCGGCGACGCCCGAGCTGACCCCGTGGTTGAACGTCACCCCGTGGTTGAAGGTGACCCCGTGGTTGAACGTCGTCCCCTGCGGCGTCCCGGCCAGCAGGTGGTTCAGGTGCAGGGTGAAGCCGGTGGTCGCCGGGTGGTCCCGCAGCTGCTGCAGGACCGACCACGCGTCCGGCGGGGCGGTGGGGCTGTCGTCGAGCGAGCGGATCTTGACCCGCACGGCGGACGCGGGGCCCGTCGGCCGCGCCTCGCCGGCCGTACGGCTCCGGGCCGCGTTGACGTCGCGCTGCCGCGGCGTCAGCTCCAGGCCGAGCCCCCGGCTCGTCTCGAGCAGCTCGGTGGGGAGGCCGCCCTCGTCGTCCAGGTCGGCGGCCCCGAGCAGGAACTGGTCGGCGACGTACGCGGTGGGGAGGAACTGGATGGCCCGGCCGGCGTCGGTGGTCCCCAGCCGCTGGTTGACCGCCTCGCGCCGGACCCGGGACGGCTGGGCGGCCGTGGCGGGGTCGAGGACGCGGCCGTAGTGCGCCCGGAGCACCCCGTCCTCCAGGGTGGGCGGGGACTCCGCGAACGGGCCGGCGCCGCTGCGGGGCGGCTCGTCGGGGGACAGGACGGGGAAGACGCGGTTCCGACGGGACTTCGACATGGGGGCACCTGACGGGTCGGGCACGGCGCACCGTGCGGGGACGTAGGCAGACAGCGTCCGCTGGTTCCCACCCCAGGAGCGCCCGGACGCACCTGTGATACCTGCGGCGAGTCTGCTCAAACCTAGGACCCGGGCCGCTCGCCGTCCATGGTCGCCCCGGGCGGAACGCCGGGCTCGGCGCCCCGGTCCGTCCCGGTCCCCCCGTAGGCTGGCCCGGAGTCGGCCCGCACCGCGCGGGTCGGACCGACCGCCGCCCCCGCGGCGGGCGAGAGGGGTGGGCATGGCGGGTGGCACGGACTGGTTCAAGGAGTCCTTCCGGGGTGAGTACGACCGGGCGAACGCCGCGGTCGGACGGTTCAACCTGGCCCTGTTCGGCAAGACCGGGGTCGGCAAGTCCACCCTGGTGAACGCGATCTTCGGCGAGGAGGTCGCCCGAACGGGGATCGGCGCCCCCGTCACGAAGGGCAGCCACCTGTACCTCGACAAGATCGGGTTCCTCGGCCTGGTGGACACCCAGGGTCTGGAAGTCGGCAAGGACAACAAGGAGATCCTCTCCGAGCTCGACAAGGCCATGCGGGAGATGCGGAGGCTGCCGCTGTCGGAGCAGCTGCACGTGGCCTGGTACTGCGTCCGGGGCATGGACCGGCGGTTCGAGGACTCCGAGGCCGCCTTCATCCGGCGGCTGGTCGAGATCGGACTGCCCGTGGTGCTCGTGCTGACCCAGGTGCCGGTGCGCGACGGCGAGTACCACCCGGACGCGGTCGAGCTGGCCCGGATCATCGAGACCCAGCGGCTGCCGCTCGCCGGCGGCCGCCCCTTCCTCACCAACGCGCGCGAGGACCCGTTCTCCGGCGCCGAGGCGCACGGTCTGCAGGACGTCCTCGATGCCACCTTTCGCGTTGCGCCCGAGGGCGTCCAGGCAGCCCTCGTCGCGGCCCAGAAGATCGACCATGATCGAAAGGCTCAGGAGGCCCAGAGGCTGATCGCCACCGCGGCCGCGAGCGCCGGAGCGGCGGCGGCGAGCCCGATCCCCTTCTCCGACGCCGCCATGCTGGTGCCCATCCAGCTCGGCATGATGGCCAAGATCGCCCAGATCTACTCCGTCACCTTCGACCGGGCCGCGCTGATGGCCATCGCCTCCACCACGGCGGCGACCACCGCCGGCCGGGCCACCTTCACCGGGCTGCTCAAGATGGTGCCCGGCGCCGGCACCCTCGCGGGCGGGCTGGTCGGGGCCGGGGTCGCGAGCACCTTCACGTACGCGATGGGCCAGGCCTGGGTGGTGGTCTGCCAGCGGGCGGCCACCGGCAGCTTCGGCGGCCTGGGCCGAGCCCTGGACAGCGACGCCGTCAAGGAGGCCTTCACCGAGGAGTTCAAGCGCCGGCTGCACATCCGCCGGGGCGACCGACAGTCGGTCTGACCGGGGAGGGGACCTGGGCTGACAGCGACGTCGGTGTCCCCTAGGGTCAGCGACGTGACCATTCCGGACGTGGCGCCCCTCCTCGACGGCGAGCCTCTGCACGACCAAGTCGTCTTCCAGACCCGACTGCAGCGCTACTGGCCCGACCTGATCACCGGCCTGACCGGGGCCTACCCGGACCAGGCTCCCGAGATGGCGCGCCGGCTGGCGATGATCGCGGCGGAGAACTTCCGCCAGCGACCGGCCGACCTGCGGCTGCTCGACCTCCGACGGCACGCCGACCCGCAGTGGTTCCAGCACCAGCAGATGCTCGGCTACGCCACGTACGCGGACCGGTTCGGCGGCACCCTGAGGGGTGTGGCCGAGAAGGTCGACTACCTCTCCGAGCTGGGGGTCACCTACCTGCACCTGATGCCGCTGCTGCGGCCGCGGCCGGGCCAGAACGACGGCGGGTACGCGGTGATGGACTACCGCGCCGTGCGGGAGGACCTCGGCACCGTCGACGACCTGCGCGACCTCGCCACCACCCTGCGCGGCCGGGGCATCTCGCTGACCCTCGACCTGGTCCTGAACCACGTGGCCTACGAGCACGAGTGGGCCGTGCAGGCCCGGTCCGGCGACTCCTACTACCGCCGCTACTTCCACATGTTCGCCGACCGGGAGCTGCCGGACGCGTACGAGAGGTCGCTGCCCGAGGTCTTCCCCGACTTTGCGCCCGGGAGCTTCACCTACGACGAGGAGTCGCACTCCTGGGTCTGGACGACGTTCAACACCTGGCAGTGGGACCTCAACTGGCACAACCCCGACGTGCTCTACGAGTTCGCCGATTTGATCTGCTGGCTGGCCAACCTCGGGGTGGAGTGCCTGCGGCTGGACGCGATCGCCTTCCTCTACAAGCGGATGGGCACGGCCTGCCAGAACCAGCCGGAGGTGCACGCCATCACCCAGGCGCTGCGGGCCGTCGCCCGGATCGCCGCCCCGGCCCTGATCTTCAAGGCCGAGGCGATCGTGGGGCCGTCGGACCTGGCCCCCTACCTCGGCGTGGGCAAGCACGCGGGCAAGGTGAGCGATGTGGCCTACCAGAACTCGCTGATGGTGCAGATCTGGTCGGTGCTCGCGGCCAAGGACACCCGGCTGTTCTGCACCGCCATGAACCGCTTCCCGGCCAAGCCGGTGTCCACGGTCTGGGGCACCTACCTGCGCTGCCACGACGACATCGGCTGGGCCATCGACGACGGGGACGCGGCGGCGGTGGAGCTCAACGGCTTCGAGCACCGCCGCTTTCTTTCCGAGTTCTACGCCGGGCTGTTCCCCATGAGCGACGCCCGGGGGCTGGTGTTCCAGGAGAACCTGGAGACCGGTGACCGCCGGATCAGCGGCACGGCCGCCTCCCTGATCGGGATCGAGTCAGCCCTGAACGGCGGCGACGACGCGCACCTCGACCTCGCCGTACGCCGACTGCTGCTGGCCTACCGGCTGGTGCTCGGCTTCGGCGGGCTGCCGCTGCTCTACATGGGCGACGAGCTGGCCCTGCGCAACGACTACGGGTTCGCCGACGACCCCACCCACGCCGACGACAACCGCTGGGTGCACCGCCCGGAGATGCCCTGGGACGTGGCCGAGCGTCGGCACCAGCCCGGGACGCTGGAGCACCGGGTCTGGCACGGGCTTCGGCACGCGATCACCGTCCGGGCGGCCCTGCCGAGCCTGCACGCGTCGGTGGAGGCCGAGATCATCGACCCGGTCAACCCGGCTGTGCTCGTCCTGCTGCGGCGCTCGGCGACCCAGACGATGGTCGGGGTCTACAACGTGACGCCCGAGGTCCAGAGCCTGCCCCGCTGGGTCGTCCCGCTGGGCAACTGGGCCTGGGACGCCCTGACCGAGGAGACCCCGCTGGGTGACGGACCCCTGCGGGTCGAGCCGTACCAGGTCCGCTGGTTCGTGCAGGAGGCCTGACCGTCGCCGGAGCGGGGGGTCCGGCCGGACCGGAGGAGGCTGCGGCCGCGGTCCGGGCGGCGCTGGCCGGGCTGGGCGTGGAGTGGGCCGAGACCCGACCCGGGGTCTTCTCGGTCCGACTGCCGGGGACCCACAAGCTGGTCACCGAGTGCGCCGTGGAGATCGGCCGGCACGCGGTCTCGCTGCGGGCCTTCGTGGCCCGGCGGCCCGACGAGAACCACGTCGGGGTCTACCGCTGGGTGCTGGAGCGCAACCTCAAGCTGTACGGGGTGGCCTTCGCCCTGGACGCCCTCGGGGACCTCTACCTGGTCGGCAGGGTGAGCTTCGGCTCGCTGGACGCGGCCGAGGTCGACCGGCTGCTCGGGGCGGTGGCCGACGCGGCGGACTCCAGCTTCGACACCATCGTGGCCCTCGGCTTCGCCGAGAGCATCCGGCGGGAGTGGGTCTGGCGGCGGTCCCGGGGTGAGTCCACGGCCAACCTGGCCGCCTTCGAGCGCCTCGACCCCGAGCGCCTCGACCCCGAGCGGCCTGATCCCGAGCGCCCCCCGCCGACCACGGGCTGAGGGCGCCAACCCGGTTGCGGGTCAGCCGTCGAGGCGGGCAGCCACGTCGGCGGGGAAGCCGCCGGTGGCGATCGGGCCCCACCGGGTCGGGGTGATGCGGATCAGGGACTTGTTCTGGACCCGCATCGCCTCGCGGTACTCGTCCCAGTCCGGGTGCTCACCGGCGATGCTGCGGAAGTAGTCCACCATCGGCTCGGTGGCCTCGGGCATGTGCAGCACCTCCGCGTCGCCGTCGACCTGCACCCACGCGCCGCCGAAGTCGTCCGACAGCACGCAGACCGAGACCCGCGGGTCCCGCTCGGCGTTGCGGGTCTTGGCCCGGCCGGGGTAGGTCGAGATGACCAGGCGGCCCTCCGGGTCGACCCCGCCCGAGACCGGGGACATCTGCGGTCGCCCGTCGGCCCGCAGGGTGGTGAGGACGAAGCTGTGCCGCCGGCGGACGAACTCCAGCAGCTCCGGCAGGTCGACCTTGTGGGTGGTGGCGACGGATCTGGGCATCTCTCGAGCCTAGTGCCCGGCCTCCTCGAAGACCCGGTGCACCTTGTGCTGGGCGGCCTGGGCCCGGGGCCGGACCGTCATCCGGTCGATGTTGACGTGGGCGGGGCGGGCCGCCACCCAGGCCACGCAGTCGGCGATGTCCTCGGCCGAGAGCGGGTCGGCGACCCCGGCGTACACCGCGTCGGCCCGGGCCTGGTCGCCGTCGAAGCGGGTCAGGGCGAACTCATCGGTCTTCACCATCCCCGGCGAGATCTCCGCGATCCGGACGGGCTGGTCGACCAGCTCCAGCCGCATCGCCCCGGCGATGGCGCGCTCGGCGGCCTTGGCCCCGCAGTAGCCAGCACCCCCCTCGTACGCCCCGTCCGCGGCGACCGAGGTGATGAAGATGACCTGGCCGGCGCGGGCGATCAGGGCGGGCAGCAGCGCCTTGGTCACCGCGGCGGCGCCGAGCACGTTGCTCGCGAACATGGACTGCCAGTGCTCGAGGTCGGCCTCGGCCACCGGCTCCTGACCGGCGGCGCCCCCGGCGTTGTTGACCAGCAGGTCGCAGTCGGCGCCGACGGCGGCCGCGAGGGCGGCCACCTGGGCGGGGTCGGTCACGTCGCAGGCGACGGCGGTGCCGTCGATCTCGGCGGCCAGGGTCTCGATCCGGTCGGTGCGGCGGGCGGCGCACACCACGCGGTAGCCACCGGCCGCCAGGGCGCGCGCACTGGCCGCCCCGATCCCGCTGCTCGCTCCGGTCACTACCGCCACCGGGCGCACGTCGGCGCCCGTCTTCTCTGTCGTCATGACCCTGATTCTCCCCGACGCCCGTCCACTAGGCTTCTCGCCATGACTTCTACCTTGATCTTGCTGCGTCACGGCGAGAGCGAATGGAACGCCAAGAACCTCTTCACCGGGTGGGTCGACGTCAACCTGAACGAGAAGGGTGAGGCGGAGGCCAAGCGGGGTGGCGAGCTGCTGGTCGAGAACGGACTGCTGCCCGACGTCGTCCACACCTCGCTGCTGCGCCGGGCGATCCGCACCGCCCAGATCGCGCTGGACGGGGCCGACCGGCACTGGATCGAGACCAAGCGCTCCTGGCGTCTGAACGAGCGGCACTACGGCGCGCTGCAGGGCAAGGACAAGGCCGAGACCCTGGCCGAGTTCGGCGAGGAGCAGTTCATGACCTGGCGCCGCTCCAACGACGTGCCGCCGCCGCCGATCGACAACGACAACACCTACGCCACCTTCCACGACCCGCGCTACGCCGGCCTGCCGACCGAGGCCCGGCCGCGGACCGAGTGCCTGAAGGACGTGCTGCTGCGCGCGCTGCCCTACTGGTACGACCAGATCGTGCCCGACCTGATGGCCGGCCGCGTCACCCTGGTCGCCGCCCACGGCAACTCGCTGCGCGCGATCGTCAAGCACCTGGACGGCATCGGCGACGACGAGGTCGTCGGCCTCAACATCCCCACCGGCATCCCCCTGGCCTACGAGCTCGACGACGACCTCAAGCCCACCACCCCCGGCGGCCGCTACCTCGACCCCGAAGCCGCCGCCGCCTCCATCGAGGCCGTCAAGAACCAGGGCAAGAAGAAGTAAGTGGGGGGTAGGTAGAAGGACAGGCAGAACCCCGGCGCACCCACTTACGCCGGGGTTCTCTCAGTCGTCTCAAGGCCCGGGCGTGGTCATTTTGTACCGGACCCTCACCGGTTTGCGCGCCGCCGTCTCACGACCGAGAGAGCAGACACGCTTTTCGTCTGCGAACGAGGAAGCGAGTCGGCGGGTGTGAGCGCAAACC
>JAOPXW010000140.1 GCA_025964935.1 Friedmanniella sp.
CACACCGTGATCGGGCACGCCGTCGGCAACGCGATGAACATGGGCCTGACCCTGGCCGTGGCCGCCTCGATCAGCCGCCACCAGGGGACCCCGTTCGTCTTCCCCGGCAGCGCGACCCAGTGGAACGGGCTGACCGACATGACCGACGCGACCGTCCTGGCCGAGCAGATGATCTGGGCCTCGACCACCCCGGCCGGCGCGGACGAGGCGTTCAACATCGTCAACGGCGACATCTTCCGGTGGCGGTGGATGTGGCCCCGGATCGCGGCCTTCTTCGGGGTCGAGCCGGAGGGCTTCACCGACCGGCCGCGGCCACTCGAGAAGCAGATGCGCGACGCCGCGCCGGTCTGGGCCCAGCTGGTGGCCGCGTACGACCTGGCCGAGCCCGACCTGGGTCGGCTCGCGTCGTGGTGGCACACCGACGCCGATCTCGGCCGTGACATCGAGGTGGTGACCGACATGAGCAAGAGCCGACTCGCCGGCTTCACCACGCACCACCGGACCGTCGACTCGTTCCTGGCCCTGTTCGAGCGATACCAGGCGGAGCGGCTGATCCCGACCTTCCGCTGAGCCTCCCGGCCCGGATCAGTCGGCTCAGTTCAGGGCGTCGGCGGCTCAGTCGACTCAGTTGAGGGCGTTGGCGGCGAAGGTGTCGCACGTCTTGGGGTCGCCGGCGGTGAACCCCTGCTGGAGCCACTTCTGCCGCATGGCCGAGGAGCCGTGGGTCCAGGTCTCGGGTGAGACCTGGCCCTGCGACTTCTGCTGGATCCGGTCGTCGCCGACGGCCTGGGCGGCGTCGGTGGCGCGGTTCAGGTCGTCGGTGGTGACCTCGCTGATCGGGCTGTTGGGGTCGTTGGTGGCGTGCTTGAACCAGACCCCGGCGTAACAGTCGGCCTGCAGCTCGAGGCGTACCTGCGGGGACTTGGGGCCGGTGCCCGAGCTGCCGCCCTGCACCCGCTGCATGGTGCCGGTCAGGTTCTGGATGTGGTGGCCGAACTCGTGGGCGAGCACGTACGCCTCGGCCGCGTCCCCGCCCTGGGCGCCGAGATCGCCGGTGAGCTGGTCGAAGAAGCCGAGATCCAGGTAGACCTGAGTGTCGCCGGGGCAGTAGAAAGGCCCGACCGCCGAGGTCGCGTTGCCGCAGGCGGTGTTGATGCTGCCGGTGAAGGTCTGGACCTTGATCGTCTGGTAGTTGTCGACCGCACCGCCCCAGTACTCCTGGATCGAGTTGGTGTAGGCCACGAAACGGCAGTCCCGGTTGCTGTTGATGTCGGAGCCGCGGGTGCACTGCGCGAACGGCGAGGACCCGCCGCCGGTGGTGGCCCCCGGCTCGGCCGGCTGGGAGCCGAGGATGTCGTTGGGGTTGATCCCGAACAGCAGGGCGAGCACCAGCACGACGACTCCTGCCCCGCCGCCGATGGCGATCTTGCCGCCGCCGCCTCGGCCGCCGCCCCCGCCCACCTGCGAGGGGTCGAGGTTGGCCTGGTCGTTGAACTTCACGGTGCCTCCGTCGCTCCGGTGCGCACGGACGTGGTCACCGGGCGGTCAGCATAACGGCCGGGCGGGGCGGCGCGCGGGCCTACAGTCCGAGGCGGAGGAACCAGGGGTCGACGACCTGCGGGGCCCACGCCGTCAGGACCACCAGGGCGAGCAGGGCCGCCACCAGAGCGATCAGGAGCCGGAGCGAGAAGACGAAGGCGCGGTGCACCGGCTCCGGTGACACTCTGCGCTGGACCTGCTGAGACATACCCACCCCCGTGGCGACGTTGACGAGCCTCAGGAGGGTGTGGCTCCGCACCGAGATACACCGCAAGGCCGTGGGTGGGAATAGCTGGCCTCCGCGACCGGTTCTCTCCAACAGATAGTTGAATGGTAAACTTTCGGGGACACGTGAGGAGCAGGACATGCAGTTCGGGATCTTCAGCGTCGGTGACGTCACCACCGACCCCACCACCGGGCGTACGCCGAGCGAGGCGGAGCGCATCCGGGCCATGGTCACCATCGCCAAGAAGGCCGAGGAGGTGGGCCTGGACGTGTTCGCGACCGGCGAGCACCACAACCCGCCCTTCGTGCCGTCCTCGCCCACCACCATGCTGGGCTACATCGCGGCCCAGACCGAGAAGATCATCCTCTCGACCTCCACCACGCTGATCACGACCAACGACCCGGTCAAGATCGCCGAGGACTTCGCCATGCTGCAGCACCTGGCCCAGGGCCGGGTCGACCTGATGATGGGTCGTGGCAACACGGGCCCCGTGTATCCGTGGTTCGGTCAGGACATCCGGCACGGGGTGGCGCTGGCCATCGAGAACTACCACCTGCTGCACCGGCTGTGGCGTGAGGACGTCGTCGACTGGGAGGGTCAGTTCCGCACCCCCCTGCAGGGCTTCACCTCCACCCCCCGACCGCTGGACGGCGTGCCCCCCTTCGTCTGGCACGGCTCGATCCGGACGCCCGAGATCGCCGAGCAGGCGGCCTACTACGGTGACGGCTTCTTCGCCAACCACATCTTCTGGCCGACGCAGCACTTCCAGCGCCTGGTCAACCTCTACCGGACCCGCTTCGAGCACTACGGGCACGGCACGGCCGACCAGGCCGTGGTCGGCCTCGGCGGGCAGGTCTTCCTCGCCCACAGCTCCCAGGACGCCGTGCGCCAGTTCCGGCCGTACTTCGACAACGCCCCGGTCTACGGCCACGGGCCATCGCTGGAGGAGTTCATGAGGGAGACGCCCCTGACCGTGGGCAGCCCGCAGGAGGTGATCGAGCGCACCCTCACCTTCCGCGAGAGCTTCGGTGACTACCAGCGCCAGCTGTTCCTCGCCGATCACGCCGGTCTGCCCCTGAAGACGGTGCTCGAACAGCTCGACCTGCTCGGTGAGCACGTCATCCCGGTGCTCCGGCGCGAGTTCGACGCGCTCCGTCCGGCCCACGTGCCGGACGGCCCGACCCACGAGGCGCTCGTCGCGTCGGCGATCGGCACCGCCGGCGCCGGGCTGCTGGACGCCGCCGGATCGGCCACCCGGTGACGGCCCCGTCGACCGGTCGGTCGGTGACCCGGCTGGTCGTGGTCACGGCCGGTCTGAGCCAGCCGTCCTCGACCCGGCTGCTGGCTGACCGGCTGAGCAGTGCCGTCGAGTCGGTGCTGGCCGAGCGCGGTCAGCCGGTGGCGGTGGAGGTCGTGGAGCTGCGTGAGTACGCCCGCGACCTCACCAACCACCTCCTGACCGGCTTCCCCACGGGCGCGCTCGGCTCGGTGATCGAGCACGTCGCCACCGCCGACGCCCTGGTGGTCGTCACACCCATCTTCAGTGCGTCCTACTCGGGTCTGTTCAAGACCTTCTTCGACGTCTTGCCGATGGACTCCCTGGTCGGCAAGCCGACCATCATCGCGGCGACCGCCGGGACGGCGCGGCACTCGCTGGCCCTGGAGCACGCCCTGCGTCCGTTGTTCGCCTACCTGCGGGCGGTCGTGGTCCCGACCGCGGTCTTCGCCGCCGCTGAGGACTGGGCCTCCGAGGGGGCGCTGACCGAGCGGGTGCGGCGTGCCGCCACCGAGCTCGCCGACCTGCTGCACCGGGCCCCGGTCGGCACCACTGCTGACACCCCGGGTCGCGCGGGCGACACCGCCGAGGTCGTTGCGGGCGTCGAGTCCGTGGAGCACGTGGCCGACTTCGCCGACCTGCTCGCCGGGCGGGTCACCCCAGGCCGCCGGTCCTGAGCGACGCGTCCCCGAGACCGGTCTGAGAGGCTGAGACCATGAGTGTCCAGGTCCACAACCACAGCCTGCTCAGCCGTTACGAGGCCCGGGTGGGTGACGGGCTCGCCGGCATCGCGGAGTACCGGCGGGACGACGAGGTGATCACCTTCACCCACACCGAGGTCGCCGACGAGTTCGAGGGACAGGGCGTGGGCAGCGCTCTGGCCCGGTTCGCCCTGGACGACGCACGGGCGCAGGGCTGGCGGGTCCGGCCGCTGTGCCCGTTCATCGCCGGCTGGATCCGCCGGCACGAGGACTACGCCGGCCTGGTCGTCTGAACCCCGATCCGACGGTCGCGACGAGCGGCTGCGGCCTGCGGTCGCCGACCCAGCTGCCGGCGACGCGGCGAGCCTGGAGGCCGAGGCCGAGGCGGTCTCAGCCGGCCCGGGCGGGCGCCGGACGGCCCGGGACCTCCCGCCGGGCCAGCTCCGCCGCCACCTCTGCGACGATGGCGGCCACCGGGTCGCCCTGCTCGCGGATCTGGGTCTGCAGCCGGGCGGCCGCAGCGGCGTACGTGGGATCGGTCAGGACCGCGCGCACCGCGCGTCGGACCCGCCGGGGTGAGGGGACACCGGTGCGCAGGTCGACCCCCGCCCCGACCCAGGCGACCCGGGCCGCCACCTCCGGCTTGTCCTCGGTCGCCCCGGCCACCACGAGCGGGACCCCGGCGGCCAGCGCGCGCTGCACCCCGCCGAAGCCGCCGTTGGTGACCACCACATCGACGTGCGGCAGCAGCTGGTCGTAGGGCAGGAACTCCGCCACCCGGAGGTTGGCCGGGACCGCGGGCAGCCGGTCCAGCAGGTCGGTGACCGGCCGACCCCCGGTGGTCGCCACCACCAGGACGTCGTCTTTGGCCAGCCCGCGGGCGGCCGGCCCCAGCACTCGGCCCAGGTCGATGTTGTCCATCGTCCCCTGGGTGACGTGCACCACCGGTCGGGAACCGTCGAGGTCGGACCACCACGCCGGCAGGGCCTGGGCCGAGACCGGCAGCGTGAGCGGCCCGACGAACCGCACGCCGGACGGCAGCTCCCGGCGGGGATACTCCAGGGCGGCGACCGACAGCTGGAACGTCGTCTCGAAGATCGCGGCCAGGTCGAGGTAGCCGACCGGAGCGGGCGGACCACCACAGGTGGCCAGCGCCGCGTCCAGCGCCTCCTGCACCGGCCGCAAGAATCCCCGTGGGAGCACGGCGTTCAGCACCCGGTTGCGGAACCGGCTGTGACGGCTCCGGCCCGGCGGCAGACCCGACCCGAACGGGGCGCAGTCCACGCTGGTCAGCGAGAGCGGCGTGGCCGAGACCGCGAACACCGGCAGCCGGTCCGACCGTGGTCGCAGCGCCGTGGGGAGCACCCCGAGGAAGGCGGCGTCGGCCACCACCGCGTCGTACGCCTCCGCCGCCAGCGCCGCCGCGACGGCCCGGTGCTGGGCGACGAGAGGGTCGACGAACAGGCCGATGACGTCGTGGCGGCCGGCGGCCAGACCCGTAAGGGTGCCGTGGCCGGGCAGAAAGCTCGTGAGGTCGGCATCGTCGTAGTCCACCTCGGAGGGCAGCGGGAGGAACCGCAGCCCGGCGCCCGTCACCAGTTCGGCGTACTTCCGCCCGGTCAGCAGGCTGACCTGGTGCCCGGCGGCCCGCAGGCCCTGACCGACGGTGACGAGCGGGGCGACGTGGCCGTACAGCGGGGTGCTGGCCAGGAGGAGGTGCGACATGGTGAGGAGGTCGAAACTACCAGCGCCGCCGCAGGGCCAGGCCGCCCAGGAGCAGCACCGCCGCCCCCAGTCCGAGCCGCCACCGGCGTCGGCGGCGCCGGACCCGGGGCCGGTCGGCGTCCCGGATGGCCGGGGCCACCCGGGGCATCGAGCGTGGCGCCCGCCGGTTGAGCAGGTCCGCCAGCAGGTAGTGGTAGCCGTAGGAGACGAGCACGGTGTGGGCCAGACCCTGGTCCATCCGCCGCGACGAGGTGGTCACCGGGTTGCCGCGGTCCCACACCACCCGCCCGAGCGGAAGCAGCCGTCGCAGCAGGTGGCCCTCGTCGCCCCCCTGGGTCAGGCCGACGTCGTAACCGGGGAAGCCGACCCGGCGGAAGGCCAGGTTGGTGGCCGTCACGTAGAACGGTCGGCCCAGCACGCGGTCCAGGCCCGCCACGGTGGCGAACCACAGCGGCGGGAAGACCGCGGCCCACCAGGGCGGGTGGGCGTAGCGGCAGGGACCGGCCACCGCGACCGCGTCGGGGCGGCGTCGGAGCTGCTCATCGACCCGGGTCAGCCACCCGACGGGGTGCACGGTGTCGGCGTCGGTGGACACGACGAACTCCCCCCGGGCCACCGCCGTGCCGGCCTGGCGGGCCGCGCAGACCCCGGGCCGGGTCTGGCTGACGACCCGTACGCCGTACGCGCGGGCCACGGCCGCGGTCTCGTCGGTGCTGCCGTTGTCGACCACCAGCACCTCGTACGCTCCGACGAAGTCCTGCGCCGCCAGGGACTCCAGGGTCGCCGGAAGCGCGGCCGCCTCGTTGAAGGCGGGCACGACCACCGAGAAGCGGGGCGCCGACGCGGACTCCAGCGTCGGCGCGGGTCCCCGGGTCGAGCTCACGCGGGACCCCCGCCGGTCGCCGACCGCTCGGGTCGGGACGACGACAACGGCTCCGCCCGGACCAGGGCCAGGGCCAGCCCGCTGAGGACGACCAGCGGCACCAACCAGGCCAGGACGGGACCGAGGGCGTCCTGGTAGGCCAGGGCAACGCTCGCCCGCACGTCCGGGGCCAGCCGGGCCAGCCGCTCGGGCGTCAGCCCCGACGGGTCGACGCCCGCGACCGACAGCCCGCCGAGGCCGGCGAGCAGCCGCTGGGTGAAGGCGGCCCCCACCGCGGCCGAGCCCACGGCGACCCCGATCTCGCGGAAGAAGGAATGGGCGGCGGTGGCGGTGCCGACCTGAGCCGCGGGGACGGCGTTCTGCACCACGACGACCAGGATCTGCAGCACGCAGCCGATGCCCAGGCCCAGCAGCAGCAGGGCGAGACCGGTGACCGCCAGCCCGGCGGCGGGGGTGAGTGAGGAGAGCAGGGCGAGGGCCACGGCCACCAGTCCGGCCCCGGCCACGGGCAGTCCGCGGTAGCACCCGGTCCGGGCCACCATCTGCGCCGAGCCGACCGTGGCGAGCGCCAGCCCCGCGACCAGGGACAGCATCACGATCCCCGAGGCGGCGGCGCCCAGTCCGAACACCATCTGCAGGTAGGTCGGCAGGTAGCCCACCGTCCCGAACATGGCGACGGCCAGCACCATCCCCGCCGCGGTCGGCAGGCCGACGTTGCGGCGGGCGAGGAGCGCCAGCGGCAGGATCGGGTGGATGGCCCGGCGCTCCACCCCGACCAGGACGGCCGAGGCGACCACGGCCACGACCATCAGGCCCAGCACCGGGGGCGAGGTCCAGGCGTACGCGGTGCCACCCCAGGAGGTGACCAGCACGACCGCGGTGACGGCCACGGTCAGGGCGGCGATCCCGGCCACGTCGACCCGGACCCGGACCCGGGGGCGGGCCGGCAGCCGCAGCAGCAGGGCGGTCGTGACCACCGCGGCACCGCCCAGCGGGAGGTTGAGCCAGAACGCCCAGCGCCAGCCCGGGCCCTCGGCCAGCCAGCCGCCCAGCGGCGGTCCGGCCAGGGCGGCGACCGCGAACACCACCCCCACGACCCCCAGGTAGCGGGCCCGCTCCCGGGCCGGCACCAGGTCGGCCACGATGGCCTGGACCAGGACCAGCAACCCACCCCCGCCGAGACCCTGGACGGCCCGGGCCGCGACCAGCCAGCCCATGTCCGGGGCCAGCCCGCCCAGGACGGACCCGGCCACGAAGATCACGAGCCCGACCACCACGAGGGTGCGCCGGTCGACGCGGTCGCTGAGGGTCCCGTACACCGGCAGGGTGACGGTCGCGGCCAGCACGTACGCCGTGGTCACCCACAGCATCTGGTCGACGCCATCGAGCTCGCCGACCACGGTGGGCAGGGCGGTCGCGAAGACGGTCTGGTCGAGCTCGCTCAGGAGCAGGCCCGCCATCAGCCCGGCGAAGACCAGCACCAGCCGGGCGCGCGCGGGGGCTGGGACCTCCCGGTCGGCGGCGGACGGCTCGGCGGGCCGTCCGGCGGCGGGCCTGAGCTCCAGGACGCCCCCTGCGTCAGCCGTACGGCGTGGCATCGCCCTTCCTCCCGCTCGGCCCGCGGTCCGGGCGTCGCCACGATGTTAGAAGCCTGGGCCAACCGGGAGCCGGGAGTGAGAGGTCGCTTGCCCCGGCCGCGGCGGGTCAGGTGGACCCCGTCTCGGTCAGGCTGCCAGAAGTGCCCGACTCAGCGCGGACGGGTCCGCAGCAGCCACAGCAGCCCCAGGAAGGGCAGGACCAGGGGGACGAAGCCGTAGCCGATCCCGTAGACCGACCAGACGGTCGCCCGCGGGAAGGCCGCCGGGTCGAGCACGCTCGCGGTCCCGACCGACAGCACGCCCACCAGCTCGAGCAGGATCGCCGCCCACGCCACCCGCCGGGAGCGGCGGGTGCTGCGGGCCAGGGTCAGTGTGGCGATGATGTAGACGACCGCGGCCAGCGCGGAGAGCAGGTAGGCCAGCGGCGCCTCGCTGTAGCTCGTGATGAGCTGGACGGCCGCGCGGGACGTCGCGGCCAGCGCGAACAGGCCGTAGACGGCGACGAGGACGCGACCGGGCCCACGGTTGGTCCGCGCCGGACCCGGGGTCCTCGGGTCAAGGAGGGTCGGGTCAGGGGTGGTGGGGTCGGGCACGGTCATCGTCAGCTCCTCAGGCGGCCGGGGTCCACAGCACGAGCAGGCGCAGCGTCATGGCCAGCACCCCGAGCGCGGCGACCGCCAGCACCACCCCGGAGAACCGGGTGCGCTCGCTGTTGGCCCACAACCAGGCCACGGGCAGCAGGACCACGATGCCGAGCAGGTAGCCGATGGTCGTGGCCGTCTCGACCGGCCGGAAACCCAGCGCCAGCCGTACGCCGGCGAGCCCCGACTGGACCACGGTGACCAGCTCGACCAAGGCAGCGAACAGCAGCTGCGCCTTGCCCGGGGGCTTGTCCACCGCCGCGGTCACCAGACCCCACACCACCGCCGCACCCGAGAGCGCTACGACGGTGTAGGCGAGGACGTCGTTCATGAGCTTGCTCGGGTCGCCACGTCGGCCCACGCTACCCGAGCGGCCCACCCCCGCCGGGGAGCAGCGCGCAGGGGTGACGGGTGTGGTGGCCGGGTGCGTCAGCGGCCCTGCCGGGTCGTCCTGGCCGTAGCCGTCCACGCCGCTTCGCCTCCTGGGCCATGATGGGTCGGTGATCGTGCGGGGAGTGGCCGACGGCTCGGCGGTGTTCGAGACCGTCCTGCCGCACGGCGGCCACCCCGACCAGCTCGCCTGGGACCGGGGCTGGGTGGCCCGACGGCCGGTCGACGCCGTCCTCGAGGGCGGCCAGCTCGTGCTCCAGGTCGAGGTACGCGCCCGGAACGGCGAGGCCCGGCCCCGCCGGCCGCGACGCAGCCAGGACCCGGGGCTGGTCATCCCACGCGGGGTGGCGCCCGAGGTCCGGCAGCGGCTCGCCGCGTACGCCGTGGTGCTGTCCGACCGCGGGGTGCTGGCCACCGAGTACTCCGACCAGACCGCGGTCGCCGGTCGCTGGGGCATGCCGGGCGGCGGCCTGGACGACGGTGAGGCACCGGTCGACGCCGTGCTGCGCGAGGTGGCCGAGGAGACCTCGCAGACGGTCACCCTGTCCGAACTCGTCCGGGTGCAGACCTCCCACTGGGTCGGCCGCAGCCCCCGCGGCACGATCGAGGACTTCCACGCCGTCCGGCTCATCTACACCGCGACCTGCGCCGCACCGGTCGACCCGGTGGTGCTCGACCAGGGCGGCACGACCGAGTCGGCCCGCTGGCTGCCGGTCCGGGACTGGCGCACCCTGCGCTGGACCCACAACTGGGCCCAGGTGCTGGGCGAGCTGCTGCCCGCGGGCTGACCGGAATCGCCGGCCGCGGGCCCGCGTCAGGCCAGGGTGTTGATGTCGGCCAGCAGATCCTGCCGGGTGAGCACGCCGACGGGCTTGCCGTCGTCGAGCACGAGCAGGGCGTCACTCTCGACCAGGGCGTGCACCGCGTCGCTGACCGGCTCGCTGGCCCCGACCACCGGCAGCGGCGGCTCCATGGCGGAGTCGACCGGGTCGGAGGGACGGACCCGGCCGGAGAACAGGGCGCCCAGCAAGCCGCGCTCGCTGACCGACCCGACCACCTCGGCGGCCATCACCGGCGGCTCGGCCCGGACCACGGGCATCTGGGACACGCCGTACTCCCGGAGAATCGCCACCGCCTCGGCGATGGTCTCGTTGGGGTGGGTGTGCACCAGGCTCGGCAGGTCGCCGGACTTCTCGTGCAGCACGTCGCCCACGGCCCGCACCGAGCGGTCGGCGGGGGCGAAGCCGTAGCGGGTCAGCCAGGCGTCGCTGAACACCTTGGTCAGGTAGCCCCGACCGGAGTCGGGCAGCAGCACCACGATGACGGCGTCCGGGTCGTCGATCTCGTGGGCCAGGCGGATCGCGGCGGCGGTCGCCATCCCGCAGGAGCCCCCGACCAGCAGCGCCTCCTCGCGGGCCAGCCGGCGGGTCATCGTGAAGGAGTCCCCGTCGGAGACCTCGATCACCCGGTCGCAGATCGTCTTGTCGAAGGTGCTGGGCCAGAAGTCCTCGCCCACCCCCTCCACCAGGTAGGGCCGACCCGTGCCGCCGGAGTAGACCGAACCGGTGGGATCGGCGCCGATGACCTGGACCCGGCCCCCGGACACCTCCTTGAGGTAGCGTCCGGCGCCGCTGATGGTGCCGCCGGTGCCGATGCCGGCCACGAAATGGGTGATCCGGCCGTCGGTCTGGGCCCAGATCTCCGGGCCGGTGGTCTCGTAGTGGCTGAGCGGGTTCTGGGGGTTGCTGTACTGGTCGGGCTTCCAGGCCCCCTCGATCTCGCTGACCAGGCGGTCCGAGACCGAGTAGTAGGAGTCGGGGTGGTCGGGCTCGACCGCGGTCGGGCAGACCACGACCCGGGCCCCGTACGCCGCCAGCACGTTCCGCTTGTCCTCGCTGACCTTGTCCGGGCAGACGAAAACGCAGGAGTAGCCCTTGGACTGGGCCACGATGGCCAGGCCCACCCCGGTGTTGCCGCTGGTCGGCTCGACGATGGTCCCGCCGGGCTTGAGCAGGCCGTCGCGCTCGGCCGCCTCGATCATCCGGACCGCGATCCGGTCCTTCACCGAGCCGCCCGGGTTGAGGTACTCCACCTTGGCCAGGATCAGGGGGCGGGCCCCGCCGGTCACCCGGGAGAGCTGCACCAGGGGTGTGTTGCCGACGAGGTCGATCAGAGAGGTCACGTACTGCACGGGCCCGACTCTAGCCGTCGAGGGGCCGGCGGGTCCGGACGTGGCGAGGGCCGCCCCTTCCCGTCGGAAGGAGCGGCCCTCAGGTCAGGCGGTGACCGGGTGGGGTCAGCGGCGGATGTAGGAGATCAGTCGCAGCATCTCGATGTAGAGCCAGACCATGGTCACGGTCAGGCCGAAGGCACCCCGCCAGGACTCCTTGGCCGGAGCACCCATCTGGACGCCCCGCTCGACGTAGTCGAAGTCGAGGATCAGGTTGAACACGGCGAGCACGATGGCGATGGCCGAGATGCCGATGGCCAGCGGGCTGACCGGGCCGACGAGTCCACCGCGCAGACCGCCACCCCCGGTGACCAGGCTGAAGACGAAGTTGACCAGCATCAGGGCGGCGAAGGCGATCGTCGAGATGACGACGACCTTGGTGAACTTGGCCGTCACCCGGATGTTGAAGAACTTGTACGCCGCCAGGGTGATGCCGGCCGCGAAGAACGTCGCCACCACAGCCTGGGCCACGATGCCGGAGTAGGTCGCCTCGAAGACCTTGCTGATCAGGCCGATGAAGACGCCCTCGATCGCCGCGTACGCCAACACCAGGGCCGGCGAGATGTTGCGACGGAAGGACACGAGCATGACCACGACGAAGCCGACCAGGCCCGAGAGGACCATGCCGGGGAAGTACAGCGAGGTGGGGACCAGGTTCCAGGACGCGGCGGCGGCCAGGATCAGGACGCCCATCGTGACGGCGGTCTTGGTCACCACGTCGTCCATGGTCATCCGACCCTCGGCCTGCTGGACGGGTGCGCCGCCGTAGCCGGACTGGTCGAACTGGCTGCCGTACGGGTTCTGCCCGTACTGGGGAGCTGCGGGTGTGAACGCGTCCTTCTTGGAGAGGATCGGGTTCGAACTACGCAACATGGATGGGGCCTCCTGGGTCGTGCACCGGGACCGGTGCAGTTCGTACAGTCTAGACAACGACGCCGGACCCCCGGTTGTTCCGGCCTTTGAATCATCTAAGAAGGGCCTGACCAGGATGTTTGGCCTGGTGCCCCCGGTGGGACTCGAACCCACACTGGAGCGGGTTTAAGCCGCTTGCCTCTGCCGTTGGGCTACGAGGGCGCGGCCAGGCCACCGCGGGACGATCCTAACCGCGCCCGGACCGGCCCGGGCCCGACCGCGGGTGGGGCTCGACCTCAGCCGCCGGTGGGGCTGGGGCTCGGGGTGGCGACCAGCCGGGCGCGGGTCGAGGCGGGCAGCTGGGTCGGGTCCCCGGTCACGATCCGGTCCTCGACCACCACCCGCGCGTCGGGCAGGAAGTGCACCGGCTGCACCCCGGTGATCAGCCCTGTCGCGTCGTCGCGGAAGTAGAAGTAGACGTCGGCGCTGATCAGCGGCGGGGAGAAGGGCGTGCTGAAGGAGGTGATGGTCGGCTGCTTGACCCCGCCCGCCGTCCCCTGCTGCATCCCCACCGTCCAGCTGCCGTCGGCGTGCGGGATGATCCGGGGCCCGTCCTGAGCGTGGAAGTGACCCCAGGTCAGCAGTCGCAGGGGCGGGTCCGGCTGGGCCAGCACCACCGTGGCCGCCGCCGGCTGGTGGACCATCATCACGTCGACCCGGCGCAGCCGGGCGACCCCCACCAGCCGCTCCGCCATCTGCTCCTCGGTCTCGGCACGGTCCCGCGTCCGGTTCACGGTGAAGGGGATCTGACGCTCGGGATCGTCGTCACCCAGCAGGTCCAGCCCGGCCTCGCGGACCACCCCGCCGTCGAGGACGACCATCCGGTCGGTCCGCATCTGGGTCTCGGTGATGTCGGAGTCGTGGTTGCCGGTCGCGACCACGAACGGCACCCCGTCGGGGATCTCGGCCTCGCGGCGGATGCAGCCGCGCTCGACGGCCAGACCCTGCACCGTGTCGTCGCCGGAGCTGAGGACCAGCCGCGGGTGGGTGACCCGGGCCAGCCGGGTGATGAGCTGAGTCATGGCCTGGTTGCAGTGCAGGTCGCTGAAACCGAGCAGCATCGTCTCCCCCGCCGCCGCCTCGGGCAGCCGACCCAGCTGGCGCGACAGGCTGAGCGTGGCGTCGGCGATGTAGCCGTCCACGGCGGCCTGCTCGCGGGCCGTCAGCAGGGTGATCCCCCGTACGCCCCGGTCGAGCAGGTCGGCCAGCAGCACGCTGTCCACGGTCAGGCCGTTCAGCTGGGCGCCGGCCACCGTCACCGGGATCCGGGTGCCGGTCGGGGTGGGCGGCACCAGGATCGAGCCGACGGTCACCGCCACCACGGCCAGGTAGACCCCCGCCGTACGCCGTCGGCCGACGTTCCGCGCGACCCAGGGCGCGAGCAGCTGCCGCCGCAGCCGCCACAGGGCGAAGACCAGCAGCAGCGCCCCCTCGGCCTCCGCGGAGCGCACGACGGCGTCCTGGGCGAGCCGCTCGACGATGCCGCGGACGGCCTCCACCGGGTCGTGGTAGAGCGCGGAATAGACGGCCAGGGTCTGCGGGGAGAAGAGCGAGCCCACCCCCTGCGAGGCGGCCCCGACTCCGCCGACGGTGACGTCCAGGCCGATCGGGGCGACCGGGCTGGGCAGGTAGGCGTTGCCGATGGGGCCCAGGTCCACCCGCACCTCACTGGTGTAGGTGCTGGCGAAGCGGACCTGGTGCGGGCCCAGGTAGTCGTCGACGGACGCATGGCCCACCCCCCAGGCCACGGCGAACGGGGCGGCCGCGACCGTGGCGACCAGCGTGAGCAGCAGCGACCGGACGACGTTGCGGCGCACCGCAGGACCGGTCCGGGCCCGCGCGGCGTGCCGGGCCAGCACCGCCGCCACGGTGCGGAGCCGACCCGTGCCCGACCGGACCGGACGCGGCGGACCGGCTCGGAGGGGGACGTCCGGCTCGGGGGGTGCCGGGATGGCCATCGGTCAGGCCCCGCCCGCACCGGCCGGGGCCCGGCCCCGGGTCACGCGGGCGCCTGGGGGTCGAGGTAGACCTGGCGGGCGTAGATCGCGTGCGCGCCGGCCACCCGGTCCAGGAAGAGCAGTCCGGCGCAGTGGTCGATCTCATGCTGCAGGGCCCGGGCCTCGAACGCGTCCGTGGTGATCTGGACGGTCTCGCCGGTGCCCGGCAGCTGGCCGGAGACGGTGATCCGGGTGGCGCGCTTCACGTCACCGGTCAGGTCGGGGACCGACATGCAGCCCTCCCGGCCCTTCTCGTTGCGGCTGGCCTCCACGACCTCGGCGTTCACCAGCACGATCAGACCGTGTCGGGTGCGCGCCTTCGGGTGCTCGGTGACGTCGACGCAGAACGCCTGGGCCGCAACGCCGACCTGCGGTGCGGCGAGCCCGACGCAGCCGGGCGAGACCCGCATGGTGGCGACCAGGTCGGCGCACAGCTGGACCACCGCCGGGTCGGCGGGGTCGACGGTCGGGCCGACCGCGGACAGCACGGCCGCGGGAGCGCGGACGACCTCGAGCACCCGGCCTTCGGGGAGGGTCGGAACGGTGAGGCTCACAGCTCGTCGCGCTCCACCAGCCGCAGGGTGGCGTCGACCCCCAGGTCGGCCGACACCCGGGCCAGCTCGGCCCGGAACCCCGCCACCGCGGCCCCCGCGGGCAGGTCCACCTCGGCCAGCAGGACGTAGAGGTCACCGGCCAGGCGGGTGGTCAGGTCGGTGATGTTGCCGCCTGCGGCGGCGATCACCCCGGCGAGCCGGGCCACGATCCCCATCCGGTCCGCCCCGTGCACGGTGACCAGGTAGGTGTCCCCCAGGGCCGGCTCGGCCGGCTCGTCGGGGACCTCCCGCACCGAGACCATCAGCGAGCCGTCGACCAGGGGGGCCAGGGCCGCCTCCACCTCGGCGGCGGCGGTCCGACCCGAGCACACCAGGGTCATGGCGAAGTGCCCCCGCAGCCGGGTCATCGAGGAGTCCTCGAGGTTCATCCGGCACGCGGCCAGGGCCTCCGCAGCCTGGGCGATGATGCCCGGCCGGTCGTGTCCGACGACGGTGATGGCGAGTGAGGTCACGCCGCCAGTCTCTCATCGTCGTCCGGCGCGGCCGGCGACTTGGCGCTAGCTGGCCCGGCGCAGCAGGTCCAGCGCGATCCCGTCCAGGATGTCGGACTCGCTGACCACGAGGTCGGGCACCGACAGCCGGGCGGCCACGCGCTCGGCGATCAGGGCTCCGGCGGTGATCACGTCCGCGCGCTGCGGGTGCATCGAGGGCAGGGCCCGGATGGCGTCCACGTCCAGCCCGCTGAGCTGGGTGTAGAGGTCGGCGAGGACCGCCCGGGTCATCCGACAGCCGTGGACCAGCTCCCGGTCGTAGCGCTCCAGTCCCAGGTGCACGCCGGCGAGGGTGGTCGCGGTCCCGGCCACGCCGATCCAGGCCCCGACCGCGCCGAAGTCGACGCCGCTGGAGTCGAGCAGACCGTCGACGTACCCGGCCGCCCGGTCGAGGCCGACGGCCGCGGGTGGGCTGTCGGGCAGGAACCGCTCGGTCAGCCGGACCGACCCGATGTCCAGCGAGATGGCCGAGACCAGCTCCCCGGCCGCCGACCCGACGATCAGCTCGGTGGAGCCGCCGCCGATGTCCATCACCAGCACGGGCTCCCCGTCCGGGAGGACCCGGCTGAGGGCGCCGCTGAAGGACAGCCTGGCCTCCTCGTCCCCGGTGACGACCTCGGGCAGCACCCCGAGGCGGCTGCGGATGCCGTCGAAGAACGCCTGCCGGTTGCGTGCGTCCCGGGCCGCCGAGGTGGCCACGAAGCGGGTCCGGTCGGGGCCGACCCCGGCGGCGGCCACCACCTCGGCGTACGCGTCGACCACCGCGAAGGTCCGCGCGAGAGCGTCGGGGTGGAACTCCCCCGTCGCGTCGACACCCTGGCCCAGCCGGACGATCTCGGTCCGGCGGTCCAGGTCGACCAGCCGACCGTCCGGGCCGGTCTCAGCGATCAGCAGCCGGATCGAGTTGGTGCCGCAGTCCACGGCCGCCACGCGGCTCATCGGGCCCCCTCCTCGTCGAGACAAGGACTGGACCAGAACGCCCCGATCGAGGTCAGCGCCTCGTCCCCCAGGGGGTTCACCCCGGGGCCGGCGGCCAGGGCGTGGCCGACCAGGGCGTGCAGGCACTTGACCCGGGTCGGCATCCCGCCGGCGCTCACCCCGGCGATCTCGGGCACCTCGCCCAGTCGCTCCCGGTCGCTCAGGTAGGCGCGGTGGGCCGCCCCGTACGCCGCAGCCAGACCCTCGTCCTCGCTCAGCCGGACGGTCATCTCCGCCATCACCCCCTGGGACTCCAGGGTCGAGCAGGCGGCACTGGCCCGAGGGCAGGTCAGGTAGTAGGTGGTGGGGAACGGGGTCCCGTCCGCCAGCCGGGGCTCGGTGGCCAGCACCGCCGGGCGTCCGCACGGGCAGCGGTAGGCCACCCCGGCGACGCCCCGCGGCGGTCGCTGCAGCTGGGCCGTGACGGCGGCCTGGTCCTCGGCGGTCATGAGCTCGTACATGCCGCCATCTTCGCAGGGCCGGATCAGGCGGTGCCCTACGCTTCGGCTCATGAGCGGAGTCGCCGTAGTCGGCAGCATCAGCGTGGACCTGACGGCGTACGGGTCCCCCCTCCCCCGACCCGGCGAGACGGTGATCGCCGACAGCTTCTCGATGGTGCTGGGCGGCAAGGGTGCCAACCAGGCCCTCGCCGCCGTCCGGGCCGGTGCGCCGACCTACATGGTCGGGGCGGTCGGGGACGACGTCTTCCGGGAGCTGGTGCTGGGCACCCTGACCGCCGAGGGGGTGGACACCGGCGCGGTGCAGGTCGTCGACGGCAGCACCGGGGTGGCCCACATCCGGGTCGACACCACCAGCGGTGAGAACAACATCGCCATCATCGGCAACGCCAACTTCCGCCTGACTCCCGACGTGGCCGCGGCCGAGCTGCGCCGGCTGGCCGACCGGGTCTCGGTGGTGCTGGTCCAGCTCGAGGCCCCGCTGGAGACCGTCGTCCGGATCGCCGAGGTGTGCCGGGAGCTCGGGCTGGCCCTGGTCCTGGACCCCGCGCCGGCCCGGCCGCTGCCGGACGCGGTGTGGGGCGGGGTCGCGGTGGTCACCCCCAACGAGACCGAGGCGCAGGTCCTGACCGGTGTCTCGGTGCTCGACCGGGAGAGCGCCGAGCGGGCGGCGGGCTGGTTCCTGACCCGCGGCGTCGACACCGTCGTCATCACCCTGGCCGAGCGGGGTGCGGTGGTCGTGCGGTCGGGCTCGGTCGTGGAGCTGCCCGCGCACCAGGTGGAGGCGGTCGACTCCACCGCCGCCGGGGACGCCTTCGCCGGC
>JAOPXW010000272.1 GCA_025964935.1 Friedmanniella sp.
TGCTCGACACCCTGCCGCCGGGCAAGCGGCAGCCCAACCTCGTCTTCGCCGCGGCCCGGTGGAACGGCGTGCCGGCCCCGGCGCCGTACGCGCAGTTCCGGCGGGCGCTGCTGGCGGACTGGCAGACCGTCGCCGACACCGTCCGGTCCCGGGCCACCCAGACCAACGAGGTCGGCCGGCTGGCCACCCTGACCCCGGTCCTGGTCCGGCTGCAGCAGCGGACGGGGCGCCCGCTCGCCCTGCTCGAGGTCGGGGCCAGCGCGGGGCTCTGCCTGATCCCGGACCGGTTCGGCTACCGCTGGGTCACCGGCAGCGGTGCGGTCGTGGTGCCGCCCTCGGCTCCCCGGCCGGGCGCGGTCCCGGACCCGCTGGTCTGCACGGTCACCGGTCCGGCGCCGCTGCCGAGCGCCGGCCCGCAGGTCGGGTGGCGGGCGGGGGTCGACCTGCACCCGCTCGACGTCCTCGACGACGACGCGATGGCCTGGCTGGAGATCCTGGTCTGGCCCGAGCAGCAGCAGCGCCGGGATCGTCTGCGGCAGGCGGTGGCCCTGGCCCGCGCGGACCCGCCCCGGCTGGTGGCGGGCGACCTGCTGGAGAGGCTGCCCGAGCTGCTGGCGGAGGTGCCCGCGGGGTTGACCCCGGTCGTGTTCCACAGCGCGGTCGCGGCCTACCTGCCCGACGACCGGCGGGCCGAGTTCGCCGCCCTGATGGGCGAGCTGGTGGCGGCGGGCCGGTGCCACTGGGTCAGCAACGAGGGCCCGAACGTGCTGCCGGACGTCACCGCCACCGGGCCCGCGCTGTCCGCGGAGCCGACGACCTTTGTGCTGGGGTGCGACGGGCGGGCGGTGGCCTGGAGCCACCCGCACGGCACGACGCTGACCTGGTTCGGCCCCTGACCCGGTTCGGCGCACCGGACCTGGTTCGGCGCCTGACCCGGTTCGGCGCACCGGACCGGGTCGGCCGGCCCGGGTGCCGGGATCAGTCGGTGAGGCGCTCGGCGTTGAAGCGGTAGCCGCGGCGGACCACCGTGCTGATCAGGCCCGGGACGTCCAGCGCGCGCCGGAGGCGGCTCATGGCCACCTCGAGTGCATGGTCGTCCATCGGCTCGGACAGGCCGTCCACCAGCTCCTGCCGGGAGACCACCCCGGGGCAGGCGGCCAGGGTGCGGAAGAGGACCAGCGCGTTGGGCCCGAGAATGACGGGTCGGCCGTCCACCGACACGTTGCGTCCCCGGACCTGCAGCAGGACGTCCTCGCAGCGATAGCGCTGCACGTGCTGCTCGACCAGCCGGTCACAGACCAGCCGGATCAGGGCCCCGAGGCGGTAGCGCTCCGGCACCTCGGGCTCGATGCCGACGGCGCGCAGCGGGGCGGCGGTCACCGGTCCGACCGCGGCGGCCATCACCGAGGTCTGCAGGGCCTGGACGAAGGGGTCGAGCAGCCCCATGGCCGCGGCCGCGGCCAGGGTCGCGGACGCCCCCGGGGCGCTGGTGAAGGTGACGGCGTCGAGCTGGCCCTCGCAGGCCGCCTCGATCAGCCGGGGCAACCGGTCCTGCCCGGTGGGCGGGATCCAGCGGTAGGGGGTGACGGTCAGGACCCGCCGGCTCAGCTCGGACAGCCGCCGCAGCTGGACCTCGTCGGTGTAGCCGTGCAGCTGGATCGCCACCTCGCGGCCGGTCAGACCCCGCTCCACCATCTTGTCCACCAGGGACGCCGTGGTGTCCAGGTCGCTCGCGGTGGCGTCGAGCAGGCCGGCGGCGCGGACCGCGCCGACCGCCTTGGGTCCCCGGGCGAAGATCTGGGCCTGCTCGAGCACCGCCGTCAGCTCCGGACCCAGCCCGGCCGCGTCGGCCACCTCGAACCAGCGGCGCATCCCGTAGCCGGTGGTGATCAGCACCACCGCGGGTGGGGCCGCGACCAGGGCGCGCGTCTCCTCGATCAGCTGTCCGTCCTGCTCGTTCGGGGCGATCCGGAGCGCGGGGGCGTGCAGGATGTGGGCGCCCCGACGCTCCAGGGCGGCGACCAGGTCGACCGAACGCCGGTCCGAGGTCACCCCGATCCGGAAGCCGAGCAGCTGGTCCACCCGCAGCCCGGCCGCGCCCTCGACCCGGGTCGGGCCGGAGCTCACCACTGCGGCACCCCGTCGGGGGCGCGGTCGGGCCCGCCGGGCCCGAGCTCGTCAAGGTCGGCCGTCCGCCCGTACGCCGGGGCGACGGTGACCACGTCGCCGATCACCACCACGGCGGGGGAGCGGACCCCGAGCCGGTCGGCCTCGGCCGGCAGCCGACCCGCGGTGGTGAAGGTGCTGCGCTGCGAGTCCGAGAAGCCCCGCTCGATGATCGCGGCCGGGATCCCGGGGTCCAGACCGGCGTCCAGCAGCCCGGCGACGATCCGGCCGAGGTTGGCGATGCCCATCAGCACCACGATGGTCCCCCGCAGCTGGACCAGGGCGGCCAGCTCGTCCCGGCTGGGGGCGACGTGCCCGGAGATGGCGGTGAAGGCGTGGCTCAGGCCGCGGTGGGTGACCGGGATCCCGCACGCACCGGGCACCGCGATGCTGCTGGAGACCCCTGGCACCACGTGCACCGGCACCCCGGCGGCCACGCAGGCGGTCATCTCCTCCCCACCCCGGCCGAAGACGAACGGGTCCCCGCCCTTCAACCGGACCACCGTCTGCCCGGCGCGGGCCCGGGCGATCATCAGGCCCTCGATGGCCCGCTGTCCGACGGTGTGGTCCGCGGGGGACTTGCCCACGTCGTACAGCTCGGCGGCCGGGGCGAGGGTCTCGAGGTCGGTGGTGGGGCCGAGCCGGTCGAAGAACACCACGTCCGCCGCGGCGAGGGCGGCCACCGCGTCCCCGGTCAGCAGCCCGGGTCGGCCGGGCCCGCCCCCGACCAGGGTGACGCGGCCCTCGGCCTCGGCGGGCTCCTCGGTGACCAGGAGCACCCGCAGCCGGCGGGACAGGTCGCTCACCCGGAGCCGGAGCCCCGGGGCGGTCCCGACCAGCACCACCAGCCAGGCCGGCCCGACCAGGCGCAGCAGCGCCGACGGGTCGCCCGTACGGGGCTGGTTCACGTAGCGGACGGTGTCCAGCCGCGCCTCCGGGGGCGGGGCGGGGGTGTCGGAGACCAGGGTCACGGTCGCCCCGTTGCGGTGGAACCGGCGGACGGCCCGGCGGGCGCCGACGGGGTCGCCGAAGACCACGACCTTGCGCGACCTCACGTCGAGATCCAACTTCATCCGGCTCACCGACCTGTCGGGGGAGACGCGCCAGCGCCGTCTGCTGCTACTGACGACGAGCCTAGGCAGACGGCATTACCCGGCCATTTCCCACGTGTAACCGTTGGTGACACGCGGCTGTCGAGGAGAGGGCAGGGGTGTGAGGTCGCCGTAACCTGCCCGGCACACCCGCTGCCGGCCAGGCCCGAACGACCGGGATCACGGCCCCTCACAGCGGTCGGGCCCGGTTGTGAGCCTGCGGTGAACGGTCCGTAACCTCACGGCTCCTGAGCCCGTAACAGCGACCAGCCACGATGAAAACGTGAGCCCGACCCCCACGCTGACCCACTGCCCGTACTGCTCGCTGCAGTGCGGGATCTCGATGGTGGCCGGCGACCGACCTGCGGTGCTGGAGACGCAGCCGGACTTCCCGACCAACCGCGGCGGGCTGTGCTCGAAGGGCTGGACCGCCGCCGGCCTGCTGGACCACCCGCAGCGACTGCTCACTCCGCTGGTCCGCACCGTCCCCGGCGACCGGAGCAGCGAGCTGCGGCCGGCGACCTGGACCGAGGCGCTGGACCTCGTGGCCGACTCGGTCCGGCGGACCCAGGAGGCGTACGGGCGAGACGCCGTCGGCTGCTTCGGCGGCGGTGGGTTGACGAACGAGAAGGCGTACGCCTTCGGGAAGTTCGCCCGGGTCGCGCTGCGGACCGCGATGATCGACTACAACGGCCGGTTCTGCATGTCCTCGGCGGCGACCGCCGGCAACCGGGCCTTCGGCATCGACCGCGGCCTGCCCTTTCCGCTCAGCGACATCGCCGAGGCGCGCACCGTGCTGCTCGTCGGGTCCAACCCGGCCGCGACCATGCCTCCCGCCATGCAGTGGTTCGACGCCGGGCGCGCCGCCGGCGCCACCCACATCGTGGTCGACCCGCGTCGGACCGCCACCGCGCAGGGCTCCTCGCTGCACCTGGCCCCGCTGCCGGGGACCGACCTGGCCCTGGCCAACGGCCTGCTGCACCTGGCCATCCGCGACGGGCTGATCGACGAGGAGTTCATCGCCACCCGGACGACCGGGTTCGCCGCGGTGAAGACCAGCGTCAGCGCCTACTGGCCGGACCGGGTCGAGCGGATCACCGGGATCCCGGTCGACCAGCTGCGCCAGACGATCGGGGCCCTGGCCAACGCGCCCAGCGCGATGATCCTCACCGCCCGTGGGGCCGAGCAGCACAGCAACGGGACCGAGACCGCCCAGGCCTACGTCAACCTGGCCCTGGCGCTGGGGCTGCCCGGCAGGCCGTACTCCGGCTACGGCACCATCACCGGCCAGGGCAACGGCCAGGGCGGTCGCGAGCACGGCCAGAAGACCGACCAGCTGCCGGGCTACCGCAAGCTGGCCGACCCGCAGGACCGGGCGTTCGTGGCCGGGGTCTGGGGCGTCGACCCCGACGAGCTGCCGCAGCCCGGGCTGTCCGCCTTCGAGATGCTCGATCGGATGGGCACCCCGGGCGGGGTCCGGCACCTGCTGGTCCTCGCCTCCAACATCGTGGTCTCGGCCCCCGACCTGAACCGGGTCGCCGACCGGCTCCGGGCCCTGGACTTCCTGGTCGTGTCCGACATCTTCCTGTCCGAGACCGCCGAGATGGCCGACGTCGTCTTCCCGACCGCCCAGTGGGCGGAGGAGGACGGCACGATGACCAACCTCGAGGGCCGCGTGATCCGCCGCCGGAAGGCCCTGCCCCCGCCCGTCGGGGTGCACGACGACCTGTACCTGATGAAGGAGCTGGCGACCCGGCTGGGCCGGGGCCAGTACTTCTCCACCGACCCGCGCGAGGTGTTCGACGAGCTGCGGCGGGCCAGCGCGGGCGGGATCGCCGACTACGCCGGGATCACCTACGAGCGAGTCGAGGCCGAGCAGGGCGTCTTCTGGCCGTGCCCGACCGAGGACCACCCGGGCACCCCGCGGCTCTTCGCCGAGTCCTTCCCCACCCCCGACGGCCGGGCCCGGTTCTTCCGGGTCGAGCACCGCGAGCCGGCCGAGCGTCCCGACGCGAGCTACCCGTACGTGCTCACCACCGGTCGGCTGATGGCCCAGTACCAGAGCGGCACCCAGACCCGCCGGGTGACCGCGCCGTCCCAGGCCCAGGCCCAGCCGGAGGCGCAGCTGCACCCCGACCTGGCCCGGCGGCTGTCGGTGGAGAACGCCGACATCGTCTCGCTGTCCACCCGGCGGGGCACGGCGACCTTCCGGGCCCGGGTGACCACCGACATCCGCCCCGACGTCGTCTTCGTCCCCTTCCACTGGGGCGGGGCGTCGGCCGCCAACGCGCTCACCAACGCCGCCCTCGACCCCTTCTCACGGATGCCAGCCTTCAAGGTCTGCGCCGTCCAGGTGGAGCGCATCGGCTCGCCCGACGACCTCCACCTGCTGTCCCCCAAGCCGGTGCACACCAAGCACTCCGCCCCCACGCACCGACCCACGATCAACCAACTCCTCCAGCCATCACGAAGGAAGGATCTTCCGATGATCAGCCAGAACCGTTTCCTGCAGGGCGTCTTCCCGTTCGAGGGTGCCGGCTTCGACAAGCCCGCCCCGCTGAGCGCCGAGCTGAGCCACATGGTCCCCGACGGGGTGGTCAGCCAAGCGCTGTACTTCCGCGGCGGAAACTCCGCCGACGAGCTGGTGACCGTCGTCCTGATGCGCGACGGGGTGCCGATGCGCTACTTCCCGATCGGCGCCAAGGAGTCGGTGCACATCCCGCTCCGGGTGGTCGAGGACATCGAGGGCGGCTCGTCGGTCGAGCTCCAGCTGATGGCCCCCGTCGGGCTGACCGGCACCCTGGTCGTCGACCTCGGTCTGGTGGAGCACTGATGACGGCCACCCTGACCCCGCCGCAGCGGGCGGGTGGCGGCCCGGACGGCCGTCGCCGGCTGGTCGTGGTGGGCAACGGCATGGCCGGGGCCCGGGCGGTCGAGGAGATCCTCGCCCGCGGTGGGGCCGAGCTGTTCTCGATCACGATGTTCGGGGACGAGCCGTACGGCAACTACAACCGGATCATGCTCAGCCACGTCCTCTCGGGCGAGGAGAGTCACGAGGACATCTTCCTCAACTCGCTGTCCTGGTACGAGCAGAACGACATCACGCTGCACGCGGGGGTCCGGATCAACCGGATCGACAGGTTCGCCAAGGTCGTGTTCTCCGACGACGGGCAGACCACCCCGTACGACCAGCTGATCATCGCGACCGGCAGCCGGTCGTTCATGCCGCCGATGGACGGGCTGATGGGTCCCGGGGGGCTGCTGCCCGGGGTCTTCGCCTTCCGGACCATCGACGACACCCGCGGGATGATCGACTACGCCACCCACGACGAGCACCGGCAGGCCGTGGTCATCGGCGGCGGGCTGCTGGGGCTGGAGGCGGCGCGGGGCCTGCAGAGCCACGGCATCGACGTCACCGTCATCCACTCCCCGAAGCACCTGATGAACGCCCAGCTCGGTCCCGAGGGCGGCGACATCCTGAAGCAGAGCATGGAGCGGCTCGGCATCCGGATCGTCTGCGGCACCCGCACCACCGCCATCTGGGGCCCGGACAAGGTCCGCGGCGTCCGGCTGAAGGACGGCACCGAGATGCCCTGCGACCTCGCCGTCCTCACCGCGGGCATCCGGCCCAACGTGGAGGTGGCGCTGACCAGCGGCTTCACCGTCGAGCGGGCGATCGTCGTCGACGACGCGATGCGCACCGTCGACGACGACGACGTGTACGCGGTGGGGGAGTGCGTCCAGCACCGCGGGGAGGTGTACGGCCTGGTCGCGCCCCTGTGGGAGCAGGCCGTGGTGCTCGCGGACCAGATCACCGGGGCGGACCCGACCGCGGCGTACATGGGGTCGCGGACCGCCACCAAGCTCAAGGTGGCCGGGGTCGAGGTCGCCGCGATGGGCGTCCAGGGTCCGGAGAAGGACACCGACGAGCACATCGTGTTCTCCGAGCCCCGCCGGGGCACCTTCAAGTCGATCGTGATCCGCGACGACAAGATCATCGGGGCCACCCTGCTGGGCGACAGCAACAAGGTCGCCTTCCTGCAGCAGGCCTTCGACCGCGGCCTGCCGCTGCCCGAGGCCCGGGTCGAGCTGATGTTCGACCTGGGCGGGCCCTCGGCCGAGGTCGGGGTGGCCGAGCTCGCCGACGACGCCCAGATCTGCAACTGCAACGGTGTCTCCAAGAAGGCCATCTGCGACGTCGTCCAGGCCGGTTGCAAGACCGTGACCGGGGTGATGGACAAGACCCGGGCCGGCAAGGGCTGCGGCTCCTGCAAGCTGCTCGTCGCGCAGGTGGTCGAGTTCGCCGCGGACGGGGCCGTCGAGGAAGACCCCTCGGTGCACTACTACGTGCCGGGGATCGCCCTGGACAAGCCGACCCTGATGGCCGCCATCCGGGACCAGGAGCTCCGCAGCCCGTCGGCGGTGTTCGCGGCCCTGGCTCCCGAGGGGGCCGAGGACGCCAAGTCCAAGATGGGCCTGGCCTCGCTGCTCAAGATGATGTGGGGCGAGGACTACGTCGACGAGAAGGACGCCCGGTTCATCAACGACCGGGTGCACGCCAACATCCAGAAGGACGGCACCTTCTCGGTCGTCCCGCAGATGCGGGGCGGGGTCACCACCCCCGAGCAGCTGCGTCGGATCGCCGACGTGGCCGACAAGTACGAGGTCCCGATGGTCAAGCTGACCGGCGGTCAGCGGATCGACCTGCTCGGGATCCGGAAGGAGGACCTGCCGGGGGTCTGGGGCGACCTGGGCATGCCGTCGGGGTACGCGTACGGGAAGTCCTTCCGCACCGTGAAGACCTGCGTCGGCCAGGAGTTCTGCCGCTTCGGCACCGGCGACTCGACCAAGCTCGGGATCGAGCTGGAGACCCGGATGCAGGGCATGGAGAGCCCCGCCAAGATGAAGCTGGCCGTGTCGGGCTGCCCCCGCAACTGCGCGGAGTCCCTGGTCAAGGACGTCGGCATCGTGGCCATCGAGGGCGGCCGCTGGGAGCTCTACATCGGCGGTGCCGCCGGCGCCCACATCCGCAAGGGCGACCTGCTGACCACGGTGGACGACGCAGAGACGGCCAAGCTCCTGACCGGTCGGTTCCTGCAGTACTACCGCGAGAACGCGAAGTGGCTGGAGCGGACGTACGCCTTCGTCCCCCGGGTCGGGCTGGACCACATCAAGGCGGTGGTGGTGGACGACTCGGAGGGCATCGCCGAGCGGCTCGACGCCGAGGTCCAGAAGCACGCCGACACCTACGTCGACCCCTGGACCGAGGGCGCCACCCCGGTCGAGCCGGGCCAGTTCCGCACCTCGCTGCCCCTGGAGGTGCTGCCCCGGGTACCCGCCGACCGGGCCACCGAGCTGCTCGGGGGCTCCTGGTGAGCGCGTCGGTGCTGGGCCCGGCGCACACAGCCACCGACCACCGGCTCGGACCGGTCACGCAGGTCCCGTACGGCGAGGGTCGCGCCTTCGAGGTGGCCGGGGAGCAGATCGCGGTCTTCCGGCTGCGCGACGACACCTTGTACGCCCTCTCGGCCGTCTGCCCCCACAAGGGCGGGCCGCTGGCCGACGGCCAGCTCGACAGCACCCTCCTGATGTGCCCGCTGCACCAGAACACCTTCGAGCTCGCCACCGGCTGCTCACCCACCGGAGCAGCGCCGCTCCGCCGCTACGACGTCCGGGTCGAGGACGCCGAGATCGTCCTGACCGCCTAGCCGGTCGGCCCGCCCCGACCGGCTCCTGCCCTTCCCTCCCGCCTCACACCCCAGGAACCCCGATGACCTCAGATGTCACCACCCACGACCCCCTGACCTTGAGCACGGCCGCCCAGCGACGGCTGGGCGGCCACTGGATCGACGACTGGCGCCCCGAGAACGGCGAGTTCTGGGAGAGCACCGGCAAGGTGGTCGCCCGCCGCAACCTCATCTTCTCCGTCATCAGCGAGCACATCGGGTTCTCCATCTGGAGCCTGTGGTCGGTGCTGGTGCTCTTCCTGGGCAAGGACTACGGCTTCGACCCCGCCCAGAAGTTCCTGCTGACCGCCATGCCGACCCTGGTGGGCGCGCTGCTGCGGATCCCGTACACCTTCGCCGTGGGTACCTTCGGCGGCCGGAACTGGACCATCGTGGGGGCGCTGCTGCTGCTCATCCCCGCGACCCTGATCGCGGTCGTGCTGCAGCCGGGCGTCTCGTTCAACACCCTGCTGGTCATCTCGCTGTTCGCCGGCGTCGGGGGCGGCAACTTCGCCTCGTCCATGACCAACATCAACGCCTTCTACCCCGACCGGCTCAAGGGCTGGGCGCTCGGCGTGAACGCGGGCGGCGGCAACCTCGGCGTCCCGGTGGTGCAGCTGGTCGGGCTGCTCGTGCTGGCGACCCTGGGGGCCACGCACCCGCGGGCGATGGTCGCGATC
>JAOPXW010000165.1 GCA_025964935.1 Friedmanniella sp.
GGGTGCTGCGGCTCCGCACCGCCGCCGAGGCCGCGGCCCACCTCGACCAGGCCGTCCCGTCGGGCCCGCCCTTCGACCAGCCGGTGCCGGGCCCCAACTTCGACGACCCGGACTTCGACGGGCCGACCTTTGACGGCCCCGACTTCGACGGCCGCGACTTCGGCGGCCGCGACTTCGACGGCTTGGGCGGGGGCTGGCTGGTCGGGCTGGGGTACGCCGACGACCAGACCTCGCTGGCTTTCCACGACAGCCTGCTGCGCTGGCGCCCGGGCACGGGCTGGTGGTTCGAGACCCTCGGGCTGCCGGGCCGGGAGGCGGCCGTCCGGACCGCCTTGACCCGGGCCCGCAACCTCCTCGCCACCGCCCAGGCCGCGCCTCCCACCCCGTCGGAGCCCACCCGGGGCGGCGCGGACCCGGCGCTGTTCACGACCGGGCTCGACCCCGACGTCGCCCGCGACCGCTACCTGGCCGCGGTCGAGGCGGTCACCGACGGCATCCACCGGGGCGACTACTACCAGCTCAACCTCTGCACCCGGTTGTCCGCCGACCTCGACCGGCCCGCCCCGGAGATCTTCGCCGCGGTCGCCGACCGGCTGCGCCCGACGTACGGGGTGCTGCTCACCCGACCGGGGGGCGCCGAGGCCCTGGCCGGCTTCAGCCCCGAGCTGTTCCTGCGCCTCCGGGACGGGGAGGTGGTCACCGCGCCCATCAAGGGGACCGCTCCGCGGCTGCCGGGTGAGACCGACTCCCGGCTGCGCTCCTCGACCAAGGACGCGGCCGAGAACATCATGATCACCGACCTGATGCGCAACGACCTGTCGCGCGTGTGCCGGCCGGGCACGGTCGCAGTGTCCTCGCTGCTGGACCTGGAGGCCCACCCGGGCGTCTGGCATCTCGTCTCGACGGTGACCGGTCGGCTCCGCGACGGCGTCGGGGTGGGCGAGGTGCTCGCGCAGACCTTCCCGCCCGGCTCGGTCACGGGGGCACCGAAGGACGCGGCGCGGGCCGCCATCGCCCTCTTGGAGCCGGAGTCGCGCGGGGCCTACACCGGGGCGGTCGGGTTCGTCAGCCCGTACGGCGGGGCCGAGCTGAACGTGGCCATCCGCACCTTCGAGCTGTCCGGGGGCCGCGCCGAGCTGGGGGTCGGCGGCGGCATCACCGTGGACAGCGTGCCCGCCCAGGAGTGGGCCGAGTGCCTGCACAAGGCGGCGCCGCTGGTCGCGGCCGCCGGTCGGCGGCTCGACCCGCGACTTGCCCTGCCGGAGCGACCCGCCGTGCCGGCCGATGTCCTCGCCGCCGGGGTGTTCGAGTCGGTGCTGGTGCAGGACGGCCGGCCCGTACGGCTGGACGCGCACCTGGCCCGGTTGGACCGGTCCTGCCGCGAGCTCTTCGGCCAGGGGCTTGAGCCCGATCTGGGGCGCCGGGTGGCCCGGCTGGACCTGGCCGGACCGACCCGCCAGGTGCTGCGCGTCCGGGTGACCCCCGCCGGCCCGGGCCTGCGCACCGATCTCGAGCTCGCTCCCTTGGGGGCGCGGGTCCGTCACTGCACCCTGGTCGTGGCCTCGCGGCCCTCCTGGTCGTGGCGGCACAAGTGGAGCCGGCGCGCCGCCCTGCTCGAGGCCGAGCGGGAGGTCGGCACGACCGTCGGCGGCCCGCTGGTCCTGCCCTACTTCCTGTCCCCCGGCACGGACACGGTGACCGAGACCTCCCGCGGCAACCTGGTCATCCAGGGGCCCGACGCCGTCTGGCGCACCGCACCGCTGGACGACGACGTGCTGCCCGGGGTGACCCGACGCGAGGCGGTGGTCGCCCTGGGTGACCTGGGCGAGCGGGTACGTGTGGAGCGGGTCCCGCAGTCCGGCCTCCGCGACGCCCGGGCCGCGTTCACCACCAGCAGCCTCAGCGGGGCGGTCGCGGTGACCGCGATCGACGGGCACCCGCTGGCCGTCCCGCCGGGCCTGCTGGACCGGCTCAACCTGAGGCTCAGGGTGAGCTGAACGTCCTCGACCCGCGTCAGCGGTGGGCGCCGGCGGCGATGATCTCGCGGGCGGCGGTCAGGAACCCCTCGGCGTACTGGTCGTCGGGGATGTCGCCCAGGTAGTAGATCTTGGTCGCGGTGCGGGTCGGGGCCAGCGGGTCGGCCCCGAGCAGGTCGTCGCAGACCGCCCCGAGGTTGGACAGGTCCTCCCGGAGCACGTACGCCGCCTGGGCCGCGGGTGCCTCGACCACGAGCTCGGCCGGCGTACAGCCCACCGCGACCATGGCGAAGGGCTTGTCGGAGCGCAGGTAGTCCGACACCACCGCGGATACGTCGGAGACCATGGCGTCGGACAGGTTGAAGCAGTCCTCGATGGTCAGGTCCTTCTCGGCCGCCCGGCCCCACAGGTGCTCCCGGCCGGTGACGGCCCGGTCGGCCTCCAGCAGTGCACCGATCTCGGCGATCATGGCCCGGCAGGGCTTGTAGCGGTAGTTGAACGGGTGGGCCCGGAACACGACCCGGACCCCGCGGGCCAGCAGCTCGGCCACGATCTCGCGCCCGATGGGCAGGGAGTAGACGCGCGAGTCGGCGTACGGTCCCTGCCAGGTCGGCGCGTAGAGCACGGTCGGCTGGGCCACGGCGCTGACCGGCCCGGTCGCGGGCACGATGCGCTCCACCTGCGGCCGCCCCACGATCTGGAACTTCTCCCGCGGGATGGTCACCCCGTGTCGGGCGTACCGGTCGATGCCGGCCTGGCCGGCGGAGAAGATCACGTCGTAGATGGCGTGCACCGGGTTGAAGCAGGCCGGCTTCTCGGAGTCGCCGTGGTTGAGCCAGACGTGGGTCAGCTCGCGGCGTTCGACCAGGTGGGTGTTGCGGACCGCGTTGTTCACGTAGAACGCCGTGGTCATGGACGGCACCACCGCGTCCTCGACGCTGCGGAGGGTGGGCCGGTTGACGATCGGCACCTCGACCCCGAGCTCGCGGCAGAGCGCGTCGATCTGGCGGAGCATGGCCACGGTCCGGGTGATGATGACGAAGGGCCGCCCGATCCTGAGGAAGTAGGGCAGCCACATCCCGAGCTGGTAGCCCGCCCCGACCGTGGAGGCGAAGTAGACCGCGAACTCCGGGGCCCGGGCCTCCAGCGCCTCGCGCAGCCGCAGCTCGCCCTCCTGGGCCAGCCGCGCGCGACGGATGGCGCGGACCGTGCTGTCGACGGTGGCCGCCGCCACGACCAGGGCCGGGAGCACGAGCAGCAGGGGAACCCCGATCAGGACCGCGACCGCCCCTGCGATGAGCACCAGGGCGTTCAGCAGCGGCAGCAGACCGCGGGGCACGGGCTCGGCGATCGGCGGCAGGGCCTCGGGCAGGTTGCGGGCGGTGAGCCCGACCCGGCCCCAGGCCGAGCGGATCCGGCGCTCCACGGCGACGGCGGCCAGGGTCAGCACCAGGGCGAGGGCCACCGGCCAGGTCCAGGTGCCGCTGCGGGCCGCCAGCACGGCGAGCGTGAAGACCAGCACCGTACGGGTGACGTCGCCCTCGGTGAGCAGCCGGGACCATCGCGTCCGGGTCCTGACGGTGGCCCAGACCGACCCGAACGCGGCGGCCACGGCGAGAACCACCAGCACCAGGGTGACGACGGGCGGGCAGGCGAGGAGGGCGCAGCCCAGGGCGACCAGCGCGACCGCGGTGGCGGCCAGGTCCAGGCCGACCCGGAGCACCAGGCGGCGGTAGCGGCCCCAGTTGCGGCTGGGCCGGGCGTCCTCGCCGTCCTCGTCCTCGGACGCGCCGTCCTCCTCGGTGTCCTTGGTCTCCTTCTCCGCCTCCGGGGACTCCTCGGAGCCCTCCAGGGCGGCCCGGTCGTGGGTCGGGTCCTCCAGGGGCGAGGTGGCCCGCCGGACGGCGGCGACGAACGCGTCGGCGTAGTTCTCGGCCGGGAAGTCGCCCAGGTAGTCGGCCCGGATCTCCCGGCGGCGCCCGACCAGCGGGTCGGGCCCCAGCATGGCGTCGAGCTGGGTCTCCAGGTCGGCGAGGTCGCCACGCACGATGTAGGAGGCGCGCGAGACCGGGAACTCCTGGGCGAAGACCTCCGGCTCGGCCGGGACGGCGATCATGGCGAAGGGCTTGCCGGAGAAGAGGTAGTCCGAGACCACGCTGGAGACGTCGGAGACCATCGCGTCGGAGGCGTTGATGCAGTCCAGGATCCCCCGCTCGGTCTCGGCGGCCGGACCCCACAGGTGCGGGCGTGAGGTCCGGGCCGCGTCGGCGGCCAGCAGTCGGTGGATGTCGGCGATGACCTCGGCGTCCTCGGGGAAGTCATAGCTGAACGGGTGCGGCCGGAAGATGACGGTGGTTCCCCGGTCCAGCAGCGACCTGACGATCTCGACACCGCGGGGCAGCGAGTAGAGCATCGTCTCCTCGACGTGGCCACGCCAGGTGGGGGCGTAGAGCACGGTCGGGTCGGCCACGGCGGCGATCGGGCCGGTGGCGGGCTCGACGACCTCCACCTGCGGTCGGCCCACGACCCGGAACTTGTCCGCGGGGATCTGCACGCCGTGGGCGGCGTAGCGGCGCGTGGCCGCCGGTCCGGCCGCGAAGATCTCGTCGTACATCGCGTGCGTCGGGTTGTAGGACGGCGGCTTGTCGGAGTCCCCGTGGCCGAGGTAGACGTGCCGCAGGTGCTGGAACCGGACGAAGACCCCGTTGCCGGAGGAGGCGTTGACGTAGAACGCGGCCTTCAGTGACGGGACCACCAAGGCGTCGAGGTCAGCGGTCCCCCGGGCCTCGACCACCGGGACGTCGGTCAGCGCGGCCAGGGCGCTCGCGGGGGCGTGGTTGCGGACCACGACCAGGAACCGCAGTCCGGCCCGCTGCAGGTAGGGCAGCCACATCATCACCTGGTACGAGGCGTCGTCGGGTCGGGCCGTGTAGATGACGAACTCCGGGGCGTACGCGGCCACCGCCTGTGGCACCAGGGCCTTCTGCCGGCGTGCGGTGGCGATCTTGGCCCGCCCGCGCAGGGTCACCAGGATCAGCGGGGCCACCCCGACCAGGGCGGCCAGCAGCCACCAGCCGGCCGACAGCCCCAGCGCCGCCACGAGCAGCCCGGCGGCGGTGGCCGCCAGGCTGGCGACCACGGCCGTCGGGCCGAGGTCGGACT
>JAOPXW010000184.1 GCA_025964935.1 Friedmanniella sp.
TGCGGACGCGTCCGCCCACACCGGTGCCGGTGACCGAGGCCAGGTCGACGCCGTGCTCCTTGGCCAGCTTGCGGACCAGCGGCGTGACGTAGCCGGTCTCGGAGTCGCTGGCGACCGGGGTCGCGGCCGGGGCCGAGGTGGGGACCGGTCCGTGACGCTCCGGCTGGGGGTCGATCTTGGCGGCCGGGGCCGGGGCCGGCTTCGGCTTCTCGGCCGGGGGGGCCGGCTTCGGCTTCTCGGCGGGCGGGGCGGGCTGGGGCTTCTCAGCGGGGGGCGCCGGCTCGGGGGCGGGCTCGCTCGGGGCGGAGGCCCCGGCCTCACCGACCACGGCCAGCACGGCGCCGACCTCGACCGACTCGTCCTCCTGCACCCGGATCTCCAGCAGCACCCCGGACATCGGGGAGGGGATCTCGGTGTCGACCTTGTCGGTGGAGACCTCCAGCAGCGGCTCGTCGGCCTCGACCGTGTCGCCGACCTGCTTGAGCCAGCGGCTCACGGTGCCCTCGGTGACGCTCTCGCCGAGCGCGGGCAGCGTGACCTCGATGCCGCCCCCGCCGCCGGTGCTGCCGCCGCGGACGTTCGCGGCGGTCGGGGCCGGCGGGTTGTCGTCCTGGGCGATCTCCTCGTCGGCCGCGTTGGCCGACTCCGTGCTCGGCTCCGGCTGCTCCTCGGGCTCGGCGGCGGCGCCGTCGGAGCCGCTGTCGGAGCCGTCCGCCTCGCTCGCGTCGCCGATCACGGCCAGCACCGCACCGACCTCGACGGTCTCGTCCTCCTGGGCCTTGATCTCCAGCAGCACCCCGGACGTGGGGGAGGGGATCTCGGTGTCGACCTTGTCGGTCGAGACCTCGAGAAGGGGCTCGTCGGCCTCGACGGTGTCTCCGACCTGCTTGAGCCACCGGCTGACGGTGCCCTCGGTGACGCTCTCGCCCAGGGCCGGAAGAGTTACAGAAGTCGACATGGCGGGTTAGGACTCCTTCATCATGCTGCTGAGTGCTCGGTTGCGGCTCACCCTATCCTCAGCGCGCTGCGGCGGGGTCGGCACCGTTGCCTGGTCGGCGCACCTGATCGGGTGCGGACAACCGCAGGGTGCGCCGGTCGAACCGTAGCCGATGCGGTCACCTTCAGCCATGGGTGTGCAGCGGTTTGCCGGCCAGCGCGAGGTGCGCCTCGCCCACGGCCTCGCTCTGGGTGGGGTGCGGGTGCAGCAGGGTGGCCACCTCCTCGGGGTAGGCCTCCCAGGCGGTGATCAGCTGCGCCTCGGCGATGAGCTCGCCGACCCGGGCGCCGATCATGTGCACCCCGACCACGGGGCCGTCCGTGCGCCGGACCAGCTTGACGAAGCCCTGGGTCCGGAGGATCTGCGACTTGCCGTTGCCCGCGAGGTCGTAGGTCACGGTGTCGACCGCCCCGAACTGCTCGCGCGCCTGCGCCTCGGTCAGCCCGACCGAGGCGATCTCGGGGTCGGAGTAGGTCACCCGGGCGATCTCGACGTCGCGTACGGGTACGGGGGCGGGCTCCAGCCCACCCCGCTCGTGGGCGATGTCCTCCGCGACGAAGATCCCGTGGGCGAAGCCCCGGTGGGCCAGCTGCAGGCCGAGGACCACGTCCCCGACCGCGTACACCCCGGGCACCGCCGTACGGAGCCGCTCGTCGACCTCGACGAACCCCCGGTCCAGCACCACCCCGGCCTCGGCGAAGCCGAGGTCGTCGGTCCGCGGACCACGACCGACCGCCACCAGCAGGACGTCGGCGGACAGCTCGCGGCCGTCGGCGAGGGTGAGGCTGACCCCGGTGGGTGACGGGGTCACCTCCGCCACCGGGGTGCCGGTGAGGGTGGTGATCCCCCGCTTGCGGAAGGCGCGCAGCAGGCCGGCGGAGACGGCGGGCTCCTCGTTGGGCACCAGCCGGTCGAGCGCCTCCACCACGGTGACCTCCACCCCGAAGGAGCGCCAGGCCGAGGCGAACTCGACCCCGATCACCCCACCCCCGAGCACGATCGCCGACCCGGGGAGCTCGGTCAGGCCGACGGCGTGGTCGCTGGTCAGGACGCGGGTGCCGTCGACCGCCAGCCCGGGCAGGGAGCGGGCGAAGGAGCCGGAGGCCAGGACGACGGACGGCGCGCTCAGCCGCCGGTCCCCGACGACCACGACCGGGCCGGTGTCGGTGCCCTCCAGCCGCCCCGACCCCTCAACCACGGTGATGCCGCGCGCCGTGACCAGGCCCGTCAGCCCCTTGAAGAGCCGGGCGACGACCCCCTCGGCGTACGCGGTCACCTGGCCCAGGTCGACCCCCTCGAGGCTGGCCCGGACCCCGAACCGGGCGGCCCCGCGGGCCGTGTCGGCCACCTCGGCGGCGTGCAGGATGGCCTTGGTCGGGATGCAGCCGCGGTGCAGGCAGGTGCCGCCCACCTTGTCCTCCTCCACCAGGGCCACGGTGAGGCCCAGCTCGGCCGCGCGCAGGGCGCAGGCGTAGCCGCCGCTCCCGGCGCCCAGGACGACGACGTCGTACGACTCGGGTTGTGGTCCTGGGGCAGAGGGTCCTGGGGCAGACATGGGACCATCTTGGCAGCACCTGACCGGCTCCTCGGTGACGAGCGGGCCGCCCGATCTTTTCCGCAGGAGAGACCCATGACGAACCCCGTCTCCGACACCCCGGTCACCCACGACGACGAGCCGCACGCGGGCGGCTCGGCCAGCAAGCTGAACAAGCTGCGGGCCGGGGTGCTGGGCGCCAACGACGGCATCGTCTCGGTGGCCGCGATCGTGGTCGGCGTGGCCGGCGCCACGCCCGCGGTGGGGGCCATCCTGACGGCCGGGGCCGCCGGCCTGGTCGGTGGCGCCATCTCGATGGCCCTCGGCGAGTACGTCTCGGTCAGCAGCCAGCGCGACAGCGAGCACGCCCTGATCGCCAAGGAGCGGGCCGAGCTGGCCGACAACCCGGCCGAGGAGCTCGACGAGCTGACCGAGATCTACGTCGCCAAGGGTCTCAACCGGGAGACGGCCCGCCAGGTGGCGGAGCAGCTGACCGAGCGCGACCCGCTGACCGCCCACCTCGACGCGGAGCTCAACATCGTCGAGGAGGACATCGCCAACCCGTGGGCAGCGGCTCTCGCCTCGGCCGCCTCCTTCACCCTCGGTGCGCTGCTGCCGGTGCTGACCGTGCTGCTGACCCCGGCCCCGATGCGCATCTGGCTGACGTTCGCCGTGGTCCTGCTGGCCCTGGCCCTGACGGGGGCGGCGGGGGCCCGCCTCGGCGGCAGCCCGCTGCTGCGTCCCACCGTCCGCGTCGTGGTGGGCGGGGCGATCGCCCTGGGGGTCACCTTCGCGCTCGGGGCCCTGCTCGGCACCAGTGGCGTGGTCTGATCGGGTCAGGGGGTCTGACCAGGCCAGCGGTCTGACCGGGTCACCGGTGGGTCCAGGGTCGGGGGCGCCGTCCGGAGGCGGCTCTAAGAATTCGCTCAGGTTGTTTCGACATGCTCGCCTCACGCTCCCATCGAAAGGCACCCCCGTGCTGGATTCCATCTTCGGACTGCCGGTCCACCCCCTGATCGTGCACGCCACCACCGTCATCGTCCCGGCCGCGGCCCTGGCCGTCGCCCTGGCCGCGGTCTATCCCCGCTTCCGTCGCTGGGCCGGCTGGGGCCCGGCGGCCCTGGCCCTGGTCTCGATCGTCCTGGTGCCCCTGACCACCCAGTCCGGGGAGTCCCTCCAGCACGCGCTGCCCCGCAACCCGCTGATCGAGGAGCACGCCCACCTGGCCGACGGACTGCTGCCCTTCGTCATCGCGTTGGCCGTCGGGGCCATCGGCCTGTTCCTCTGGCAGCGCCGGGTGGACGGCCTCGGCCCGGTCACCGCGTCGTTCCCCCGCTGGCTCGTGACCGTCCTCATCGTCCTCTCGCTGGCCGGAGCGGTGGGCACCGTCGTGCAGACCGTCCGGATCGGGCACAGCGGGGCCAAAGCCGCCTGGTCCTCGGTTGGCTGACGCTGCGCGACTCCTGCTGGTCGAGGATGACCGCGGCCTGGCCGACATGCTGGTCGAGCTCCTCGCCGGGGAGGGCTACGCCGTGGAGGTGGCCCGGGACGGCCAGCAGGGCCTGCACCTGGGGCTGACCCGGACCTACGACCTGCTCGTGCTGGACCGTGGGCTGCCCGCCATCGACGGCCTCGACCTGCTCAGCCGGCTCCGGTCCCGCGGCCTGATGGCCCCGGTGCTGTTCCTGTCGGCGCTGGGTCAGGCCCAGGACCGGGTCGAGGGACTGGACGCCGGTGCCGAGGACTACCTCAGCAAGCCTTTCGACATCGACGAGCTGCTCGCCCGGCTGCGCGCGTTGCTGCGCCGGCACGGGGAGACCTCCGCGGTGCTGACCCTCCCCTGGGGCCGGCTGGACGAGGTCTCCCGCACGGTGACGCCGTACGAGGGCGCCCCCATCTCGCTGTCGGACCGCGAGCGGTCGCTGCTGGAGGTGCTGGCCCGGCGGCCGCGCCGGGTGTTCAGCCGGGCCGAGCTGCTGGACCAGGTCTTCGACGAGGCCGAGGATGAAGGGGTGGTCGACACCTACGTCCACTACCTCCGGCGCAAGCTGGGTCGGCACGCCGTGCACACCGTACGGGGCGTCGGCTACCAGCTGGGCCACCTGTGAGCCGACCCGCCGCCGGGCCGAACCTCCGCCGGACGGCCTGGCGGGTGGGGCTGCAGACCGCGGGTCTGCTGGTCGCGTGCCTGCTGCTGGTCAGCGGCCTGGTCTACCTGACCGTGGCCCGGAGCCAGAACGAGCAGGTCAAGACCACCCTGGCCGCCGCGGCCGCCACCGCCGGGCGGCCGGGCGACCGCGACACCGACCACGACGACCCCGGCCTCTTGCTGGTCCCGACCGCGGTGCTGCACGACGACGACGTGCAGTCCGCCCCCGGTCTGCCGGTCGGCCTGCCCGACGTCACCCTGATGCGCCAGGTCCGGGCGAGCGGCGAGGACGACGAGCGGGATGTCGTCGTGCCCTCCGGCGTGTACGCGGTCCTCACCACCGTCCGCGACGACGGGCTCGTGGTCCAGGCCGCGATGAACCTGCGGGAGGAGCAGGAGGAGCGCCTCCGGCTGCTGGCCGCGCTCGGGCTGTCGAGCGGGGTCGGGGTGCTGCTGGCCGCCGGCGTCGGGGCCTGGCTCGCCGGCCGTGCCGTACGCCCGATGGCCGACGCCCTCCACCTCCAGCAGCGCTTCGTCGCCGACGCGAGCCACGAGCTCCGGACCCCCTTGACCCTGCTCAGCACCCGGGCCCAGCTGCTGCGCCGCCGCTTCCGCGCGGCCGGGCCCCCGACCTCGGCCGCCGGCGCCGCGATGACCCGCGACGTGGACGGGATCGTGGCCGACACCGGGCGGCTGGCGGCGATCCTGGAGGAGCTGCTGGTCGCCGCCGACACCCGGGAGCCGGTGCCCCGGGAGCCGGTCGACCTGGTCCGGCTGGCGGCCGCGGCGACCGCGGCTGCCCAGGCCGAGGCCGCCGCCCAGCACGTACGCCTGGAGCTCGTCAGCGACACGGAGCTGACGCTGGCCCAGGGGTCGGCCCCCGCGCTGGGTCGGGCCCTGACGGCCCTGATCGACAACGCGCTGAGCCACGCGACGTCGGCGGTGACGGTGCGGGTCGGCCGAGAGGACGGGCTGGCGGTGGTGCGGGTGGGCGACGACGGCCCGGGCATCCCGCCGGAGGTGGCCCCTCGGCTCTTCGGCCGCTTCGTGAGCGACCGGGGCGAAAGCGCCGTCCGGTCCGGGCGCCGGCACTACGGGCTCGGGCTGGCCCTGGTCAGCGAGGTCGCCCGCCGGCACGGTGGTGCGGTCACCGCGGTGAACCGCGCCGACGCGACCGGGGCCGAGTTCCGCCTCAGCCTCCCGGTGGGGTCGACCCGGACCCGCCTCAGGCGCGGGGGCCGCTCCGCGCCAGCAGCGAGCGCACGTCTCCGCCGGTCAGGAGCTCACCGCTCTCGGTGAGGGCGAGCACGTCCACCGCGAACGACTCGGCGGCCCAGGCCACCCCGTCCGGACCCAGGGCGTAGACCGCGGTGGCGAGCATGTCGGCGGTGGTCAGGTCCGGGGCCACCACGGTCACCGAGGCCAGGCCGCGGGCCGGCTCCCCGCTCCGGCCGTCCCACAGGTGGCCGCCGCGCTCGTAGCCGCCGGAGGTCGCGACCGCCTGGTCGCGGACCGCCAGGACGGCCAGCGGGATGCTCGGGTCGCTGGGGGAGCGGACGCCCACGTGCCAGTCCCGGCCGGGTTCGGGCCCACCGTGCGCGACCACGTCACCGCCGGCGTTGAGGCAGAAGTTCCGCACCCCCCGGCCCAGCAGCAGGTCGGCGGCGCGCTGCCCCGACCAGCCCTTGACGACCCCGCTCGGGTCCAGCAGCCCTGCGGGGTCCCGGCAGGTGAACGCTCCGCCCGAGGACGCCTCCAGGCGGTGCCCGAGGGCCAGCACCTCGCGCAGCTCGGGGCTGGCGTCGGCCAGGTCACCCAACCCCGCGTTCAGGCGGCTCACCTCGCTGTCCGCGCGGTAGGTGCTGAACCGCCGGTCGTCGGCGGCCAGCAAAGCGAAGGCCTGCTCGAGGGCGTCGGCGACCGCCTCGGGTGAGGGGGCCGGCGGGCGGACGTCGACCGACATGACCGTCCCCATCACCGGCTCGACGCGACGCACGGCTCAGAAGCCGATCGAGTCGAGGGCCGACTGCACCGACTGGGCGTAGCCCTGGGAGGTGTAGGTCGCGCCGGAGACGGTGTCGATCTGGGCCGACTGCGAGGCCAGCACCTCCTGCCGCAGGGTCGGGGTGGCGCGCCGGGCGAGCTGCATGCTGTGCCCGTCCCCGCTGGGGGTCTGCAGCGCGGCGACGTCGGTGATCCTGGTCCCCGTCACGGTCACCGAGACCTGGACGGGGCCGTAGTGGGTCTGGACCACCTTGCCGGTGACCGTCCGGGGCTTGGCCGGCGCGGCGCTCGCCTTGGGTCGGCTCGGATGGCTCGGAGTCGGCCGGGGGGAGCTGCCGGACGACCCGCCGGCGGCCCGCGGGGTGTGCGAGGTCGTCGCCGGGTTCGCGGCCACGACCGAGGCGGCGCTCTGGGCGGGCTCGGCGGCGTACGCGCGGAAGCCGACGACCGCGGAGGTGGCGCCCATGATGGCGAGATAGAGCAGGGCGCCCTGCTTCTTGCGACTGGTCACGACATGCTCAGTTCTTCTTGGTGGATACGGGAGGACCGGACGCCGAGCGACCGGACGGTGGCGGTGACGGCGGCCGCGAGACCGGGGGAGCCGCAGAGGAGGACCTCGCGGTGCCGCAGGTCGGGGACCAGGTCCAGCAGCCGGTCGGCGGCGAGCGGGTCGTAGCCGAGGTCGCTGCGGTGGCCCAGCACCGGGATCAGCCGGACCCCGGGCTCGCTCCGCAGCTCCTCCGCCAGAGGCAGGTCGTCGGCCGAGGGCGCCCGGTGCAGGACCACCACGTCCCGGCCGGCCCGGGCGAAGGCCACGGCCAGGCTGCGGATCGGTCCGATCCCCACCCCGCCGGCCACCAGCAGCACCCGGTCGGCCTGCACCCGCTCCGGGGTGAAGCGGCCGAACGGCCCCTGCAGGAGGACCCGGGTGCCCGGGTGCAGCCCGTGCAGGGCGGCGGAGTGGTCGCCCAGCGCTCCGACGGTGATCCGCACCCAGTCCCGCTCGGGCACCCACGACACGGAGTAGGGGTGGCTGCTGAGCAGGTGCCCGCGGGCGAGGAAGCGGAAGAGGAAGAACTGCCCGGCCCGGGTCTCCAGCTCGTCCAGGTGCCGGCCGCGCATCCAGATGCTGGCCACCCCGGGGGACTCCGGCACGATCCGCTCGATCCGGACCCGGTGCCGCAGCACCAGCCGGAGCGGCAGCACGCCGCGCCAGACCACGACGGCCGCGGCGGTGCCCAGGTAGAGCAGGGTCCAGGCGGCCTGGCTGTAGGGGTGGGACACGAAGTGCGCCCCGGCGTTGATCTGGTGGCCGAAGGTCAGGAACACCGCCACGTAGGTGGTGGTGTGCAGCCAGTACCAGACCTCGTAGGAGAGGTGGCGCCGCGCGAGCCGGGCGCTGGAGAGGCCGACCACCAGCAGGGCCACCGTCCCGATCGTGGCGGTCAGCACGTCCGGCTGGGTCAGGGTGGTGGAGAAGAACTCGCTCCACACGGTCGCCTGGTCACTCAAGGCGCCGCCGACGATGATCAGGAACACGTGGGACAGGGTCAGCAGCAGGACGCTGACCCCGAGCAGCCGGTGCCACAGCACCAGCCAGTCCTGGCCCACCGCCCGCTCCATCCACGGCACCCGGGCCACCAGCAGCAGCTGGACGCAGATCAGCAGGCCGTCGACCATGCCGCCCAGCTCAGCGACCGAGGTCAGGGCCGACCCCGGGGTGAGCGAGGCCCCCGACGGGCTGTGGGCCCACCACAGCCCCACCACCCCGGCCGTGCCGAGCAGCACCAGGAGGCGTACGCCCACGGCACCCGGCGAGGGGGCGCGTCGGGCGGTGCCGACCGGACGGGTGGCCGGCGGGGCCGGGCGGTCCAGGGTGGTCGAGGTCATGGACTCCATGGTGGGTGCCCGAGGTCAGAGGTTTCTTGGAGCCGCCCCGGGGCTCGGGCTCAGCGGGGCTCGGGATCCGCGGGAGCCGCGGGCTCCTCGGGCTCCTCGGTCCGGAGCGTGAGGACGAGGAGGACCAGGGCCACGACCTGGGTGCCGGCGACCAGGGCGACGAGCAGGGGGAGGGACCGGTCGTAGAGCGCGCCGGAGACCGTCCCACCGGCGACAGCCGCGGCCCCCTGGACGGCGGCGACCCAGCCGTACGCGGTGGCCCGGCGCCGCGCCGGGACCAGGGCCGCGACCAGGGCCTTGACCGTCGAGTCCTGGACCCCGACCGCCGCCCCCCACACGACGACCCCGGCCACGGCCACCAGGGCCCGTTCCGAGAAGGCCAGCGGGGGCACGGCGGCGACCAGGACGGGCAGGGCGTAGAGGACCCGGCCGTGGACGCGGTCGAAGGCCCAGCCGGTGACCACGGCCGCGAGGGCGGCGGCGGCCATGGCGACGGCGTACACCACGGGTACGGCCGCCACCCCGACGACACTGGCCTTGGTCAGGTGGTAGGAGATCACGCCGAAGGTGACCAGGCCGGCGGTCGCGGCCCCCGAGGACGCCGCGAACCACCAGAACCGGCGCGGCAGGGCCGGCCGGGCCCGGGGTGGCCGGGCCCCGGGTGCGGGCCGGGGTGCCCGTGGAGCCCCCAGGTCGGGCTCCTCGCTCCCGTCGCCCAGGTGGCGACGGATCCAGACCAGCAGCAGGATCGAGACCGCTGCCGGCACCGCCAGGGCGGCGAACGCCGGCCAGAGGGCCCCGCTGAGGGCCGCGATCGCGGCCACCAGCAGCGGACCGGCCACCGCCCCGACCTGGTCCAGCGCCTTGTGGACGGCGAACCCGCGGCCCAGGCCGACCTGGGACGCGGCCCGCGCCAGCAGGGCCGACTTGGCGGGGCTCCGGACGGCCTTGCCGGTGCGCTCGGCGAGGACCAAGGCACAGGCCAGTACCAGCCCGGCCCCGCCGGCGAACGGGGTCAGGGCCAATGCCGGCACACAGACCGCCGTGAGCAGGTAGCCGGTCATGGTCAGGGTCCAGTAGCGGCCGGTGCGGTCGGCCAGCGACCCGAAGGCGAGCCGGAGGACCAGGGCCAGGGCCTCGCCGGCCCCGGTGACCAGCCCGACGACCACCCCGGTGGCGCCCAGGGCGGCCAGCAGCGGCCCGGTGACCGACCGGGCGCCCTCGTAGACCATGTCCGCCGCCAGGCTGACGACGCCGAAGCCGACGACGGCCCGCCACGGGGACCAGCCGCCGGTGTCGGCCGACCCGGCCGGGTCTGAGGTGGTGGGCTCGGAGCCTGCGGTCATGGACGTCCTCGGGCTCGGGTCGGGTCAGGGTGAGGGCCGGTCCGGAGGCTTCCGGGCCGGTCCCATTGTCCCCGCTGCGAGGCCGCGGCTCGGGAACGGTTCACGGGCTGACTGCTGCCGCTCCGAGGCCCTCGGGGTCGCCGTCGCGGGGGCGGGGGCGCGATGGTCGGGGCCGGCCGGCGGCGGCTGGGTGGCCGGGCCTGTACCGTTTACGCTGTAAAGTGGCGACTCGACTCCCGTACTCTTGAGGGACGGGTTGTCCGGAGCTCTGATGCATCGACACCCTGAGGGGACGGTGCGCGGCCGCCGACCACGGGCACCCGGGCGGAACCGTCAGAACGCAGGCGTCAGAGAGGACAGCCGATGGTGCAGGACGCCGAGACCCTCGGCGGCCGTTACGTGACGGGCGCACTCCTGGGTCGGGGCGGCATGGCCCAGGTCCATCGTGCCGTCGACCTCCGGTTGGACCGCGCGGTGGCCGTCAAGCGGCTGAGCGTCGAGCTCGCCTCCGACCCGTCCTTCCAGGCCCGCTTCCGGCGGGAGGCGCACGCCGTCGCCAGCCTGAACCACCCCGCCATCGCCGCGGTCTTCGACACCGGCGAGGAGCTGGACCCGGTCACCGGGGTCTCGGTGCCCTACATCGTGATGGAGCTGGTCGAGGGCGAGACGCTCCGGACGGTGCTCGAGGACGGCCCCCGGCTGGAGCCCGTCCGCGCGCTCCAGATCGCCTCCGGGGTGCTGGCGGCCCTGGAGCACAGCCACCGGTCGGGGATCATCCACCGCGACATCAAGCCCGCCAACGTCATGGTGACCGCGCAGGGCGCCGTGAAGGTGATGGACTTCGGGATCGCCCGGTCCCTCGGGGACACCTCCGCGAGCCTGACCCAGACCTCCGCCGTGGTCGGCACCGCGCAGTACCTGTCCCCCGAGCAGGCCCGGGGCGAGCGCGTGGACCACCGCACCGACATCTACTCCGCCGGCTGCCTGCTCTACGAGCTGCTGGTGGGACGGCCGCCCTTCGTGGGGGACTCCTCGCTCAGCGTGGCCTACCAGCACGTCCGCGAGCCACCCGTGCCGCCCAGCCGCATCCACCCCGACATCACCGCCGACATGGACGCAGTGGTCCTGCGGGCCCTGGCCAAGGATCCGGCGGCGCGCTACCAGAGCGCGGGCGAGATGGCGGCCGACATCGACCGGGTGCTTGCCGGCGGGCACGTCCTGCCGCCCCCGGAGGATGACGTGACCCGGGTGAACCGGCGCCTCCCCGTCGCCGCGGTCGCGGTGCTGCCCGCCGTGCTCGGTGCGGCCACGGCCGACCCGGCCGCCGGCGGTCCGCCCACCGGCATC
>JAOPXW010000187.1 GCA_025964935.1 Friedmanniella sp.
GAGACCGTCGAGACGATCCGCTCCAACAAGCCGCTCGCCTACCTCTGCGGCTCCAGCTTCTTCTACCTGATCGGTCTGTTCGCCGTCGGCGGGACCACGGCCTTCTACGCCCAGTACGTCCTCGGCAACATCGGCCTGATCGGCATCATCACCCTGGTCAACGTGGGCATCTCGCTGCTGATCACCCCGTTCATCCCCCGCATCATCGACCGGTTCGGCAAGAAGCGGGTCTTCCAGTACTGCGGCCTGTTCACCGTCGTCGGGGGCGTCGGCCTCTTCTTCGCCCCGGCCGACATGTTCTGGCTCGTGCTGCTCACCCTGGCCGTCAAGGGCGTCGGGGCCAGCCTGATCAACACCGTGATGTTCGGTCTGGAGGCCGACACCGTCGAGTACGGCGAGTGGCAGACCGGCAAGCGCAGCGAGGGTGCGACGTACGCCCTGTTCTCCTTCACCCGCAAGGTGACCCAGTCCCTGGGCGGCGCCGCCGGCGCCTGGGCCCTGGCCGCCGGCAGCTACGTCGCCGCCAGCGCCGCCAACCCGAGCCCGGTCCAGCCCGACTCCGCGATCTTCGCCATCAAGGCCACCATCGGGCTGCTGCCCGCGGTGTGTGCCCTGATCGCCATGGTGATCTTCGTGAAGTACCCGCTGACCGACGAGCGGTTCAAGCAGATCCGCAACGAGACCGAGGCCCGCAAGCTGGCCACGATCGAGGCCGAGGGCGAGGCCCCCGAAGCCCTCGTCACCCCTGACCACAAGGTCTGACCCCGCGACGCCCCACCCGTCCGCACCGGACGGGTGGGGTGCCGTGCTGCCACCGCCCGCCACCCCAGCTTTGGAGAGACATGACCAGGCCCGACCTGACCGCCCGCCCGTACCACCTCGACGCCGACGCCATCGCGTGGGTGGCGCGCACCATCGACTCGATGACCGAGGACGAGAAGGTGGGGCAGCTGTTCATCAACCTCAGCAACCGCTTCGACGACGCGTTCGTCGACCACATCGTCGGGACCTACCACCCCGGCGGGATGCGCTACAACCACCGGGACTCGGCCCAGGTGCAGGCCCACATCCGGGCCTCGCAGCACCGCAGCCGGGTGCCGCTGCTGGTGGCCTCCAACATCGAGGCCGGCGGTAACGGCGCGTGCAGCGACGGCACCCACGTGGCCACCCCGCTGCAGACCGCCTCCACCCCCGACACCGACGCCGCCTACCAGATGGGGCTGGTGGGAGGCCGGGAGTCCCGGGCCCTGGGCTGCAACTGGGCGTTCGCCCCGATCGTGGACATCCACCACAACTGGCGTAACACCGTCGTGGCCACCCGCGCCTTCGGCAACGACGCCGAGACCGTCGTCCGCTACGCCGAGGCCTTCGCGGCCGGGGTGCGCGACGGGGCGGGCGACCGCCCGATGGCGCTCTGCCTCAAGCACTTCCCCGGCGACGGGCGCGACGAGCGGGACCAGCACGTCGTCACCTCGGTCAACGACTGCACGGTGGCGGAGTGGGACGCGACCTACCGCCCGATCTGGCGGTGGGGGATCGAGGCCGGGATCGAGTCGGTGATGGTCGGCCACATCATGCTGCCCGAGTACTCCCGCCACCTGCGGCCCGGGATCGCCGACGCCGACATCCTGCCCGCCACCGTCGCCCCCGAGCTGCTGACCGACCTGCTGCGGGCCGACCTCGGGTTCAACGGGGTGATCCTGACCGACGCCTCGCTGATGGTCGGCCTCACCTCGGCGCTGCCCCGGGCCCGTCAGCTGGTCCAGGCCATCACGGCCGGGTGCGACATGATCCTGTTCTTCCGCAACCACGACGAGGACTTCGGCTTCGTGGCCGACGCCGTCCGGTCCGGTGAGATCAGCGCCGAGCGCCTCGACGACGCCCTGACCCGGATCCTGGGGCTCAAGGCCAAGCTCGGTCTGCACCGGCGCCCGGTCGAGGACCTCGTCCCGCCGACGTCAGAGCTGGCGGTGGTCGGGTGCACCGAGCACCACGACCTCGCGGCCGCGATCGCGGACCGCACCATCGCGCTGCTCAAGGACACCGCCGCGACGCTGCCCCTGGACCCCGTACGGCACCACCGGCTCCGGCTCTACTGCCTCAGCAGCGCGCCCGACTTCACCGGGGTGGTGCCCGAGTTCCAGCAGGTCGCCGTGGACGAGCTGACCGCCGCCGGGTTCGAGGTCGACCTCTTCCGGTCCGCCGCCCAGCTCGCCGCCGAGGGGCAGTCGCTGGACATGCAGTCCTTCCTCAGCGCCGAGACCGCGGGCTACGCCGACCGCTTCGACGCCGCCCTGATCCTGGCCAACGTGTCCGACTTCGCCCAACAGGCCGCCCTGCGGATCCGCTGGTCCATGCCGATGGGGCCCGACATGCCCTGGTACGCCGCCGAGGTCCCCACGGTGTTCGTGTCGCTCAACATGCCCAACCACCTGATCGACGTCCCGATGGTCAAGACGGCCATCAACGCCCACACCCCCACCGCCGAGACCGTCCGCGCGCTGGTCGCCAAGCTGGTCGGCCGCAGCCCGTTCCTCGGCACCCACAACGAGAACGTGTGGTGCGGCGCCTGGGACACCCGCCGATGACGCCGCGCCAGCCGGTGGGTGCGGGAGTCCCGTCCGGTTCGGGGTCCTTGTGCCGTCCGTCGGCTCGGGGGCAGGCTGACGACATGAGCATCAGCACCGCCCCCGGGGCCGGGACCGACACCGCGTACGGCACCGACCCGGGCGACCCCGCCCGGGCCCAGGTCATCGGCGGACCGGGGGTCCGGCTCAGCCCCGAGGAGGTCCGTGCCTTCGTCGCGCAGGCCCTCGGCGGCGCCGCGGTGGACGGCGCCCGGGTCTGCCTGGTCGTGCCGGACGGCACCCGGACCTGTCCGCTGCCGCTGCTGCTGCGGGAGGTGCACACCGCGCTGGCGGGCCGGGCCCGCGAGGTGACCGTGGTGATCGCGCTCGGCACCCACCAGGGCATGAGCGAGGACCAGCTGGCCCGGCACCTCGGCTACGACGCCGGCCAGTCCGAGCAGACCTACCCGGGCTGGCGCATCGTCAACCACGAGTCGTGGCTCCCGGAGACCTTCGCGACCCTGGGCACCATCGACGCGGCCCGGCTGACCGAGCTCACCGGCGGTCTGATGACCGACACGTCGGTGGACGTACGGATCAATCGGCACGTGGCCGAGGCCGACGTCGCGATCGTGGTCGGGCCGGTGTTCCCGCACGAGGTCGTCGGCTTCTCCGGCGGCAACAAGTACTTCTTCCCCGGGGTCTCCGGGCAGGAGCTGATCGACCTGTCGCACTGGGTCGGGGCCCTGATCACGAGCGCGGAGATGATCGGCACCCGGGGGGTCACCCCCGTCCGGGCGCTGGTCAACGAGGCGGCCACGCTGATCCCGGCGGCCCGGTTGGCCCTGTGCCTGGTGGTCGCCTCCGGCACCGACACCCTGCACGCTGCGGCCTTCGGAACCCCCGAGGACGCCTGGGCGGCCTGCGCCGCCGTGTCGGCGGAGACCCACGTCAGCTACCGGCCCGCCCCCGTACGCCGGGTGCTGTCGATCATGCCCACCAAGTACGAGGACATCTGGACCGCGGCCAAGGGGTTCTACAAGCTGGAGCCGATCGTGGCCGACGGCGGCGAGGTCATCATCTACGCCCCGCACATCACCCAGATCTCGGTCATGCACCCCCAGATCGCCGAAATCGGCTACCACAACCGGGACTACTTCCTGGGGCAGTGGGAGCGGTTCCGCGACCAGCCGTGGGGCGACCTGGCCCACTCCACCCACCTCCGGGGGCAGGGCACCTGGACCCCCGAGGACGGGGAGCGCAACCGGGTCACCGTGACCCTGGCCACCGGCATC
>JAOPXW010000275.1 GCA_025964935.1 Friedmanniella sp.
CCCGGAGCCGTACGCGGGGGCGGCCGGCCCTGTCGTCCCCGGGCTGGGCCGCGTACGCCGCTAGCCTGGGCCGGTGGCTGCAGCAGGCTGGTACCCCGACCCCGCCGGGACCCCTGGCGCGTACCGCTACTGGGACGGCCGGTCCTGGTCCGCTGAGACGACGGCCGACCCGGCCGGCCGGCCACCCACCGCCCCCGGTGGGCCCCCCGTACGGCGCCGACGGGCCCTGCCGCTGCTGATCGGGGCGCTGGCCCTGGTCGTCCTCCTGGTGGTCGGCGCCGTGGTCCTCTGGCCGCGGCTGACCGACGGCACCACCGGCGGGCCCGTCCCGACGTCCTCGGTCACGGGCGGGGACGACAGCAGCCCCACCTCGAGCCCCACTCCCCGGCCGACCGGTCCCAGCCTGCTTTCGCCCCGTCCGACCACCTCCCCCCGTCCCACCTCGCCCCGTCCCACCGTCTCCCCGGGGTCGCCCTCGGCCCCCGGCACGGCACCCTGCCCGGAGGGTCAGCCCACGGCCCGGCAGGACCACCCGGTGGACGGTCGCGTCCACGGCGGCGGGCTCTCGTTCGCCGAGCAGCCGGGCTTCACCGAGACCCCGCAGGGCAGCGGCCTGAGCTGGGCCTACGACGTGGGAGCGCAGGAGAAGCGGGTCGAGCCGCACTGGTTCTCGCTGCTGGCGGTCGGGGCGCTGTCGACCGTCGACGGCTTCGAGCAGCCCGAGCAGGCCGCCGAGCTGGTGATGGAGTGCACGGCGACCTCGTCCTACTACCAGGACTTCACCGGCCGGGACGACCTGAGCTCGGCGGCGGTCACGGTCCACGGCCACCCGGGGTGGCTGCTGCGCTCCCGGATCACCATCGACAGCCCGGACATCGCCGCCACCGGCGACGTGGTCGAGGTGCTCGTCGTCGACCTCGGCTCGCCGGAGTCCCTGGCCATGTTCTGGGGCGCCGCCCCCATCGGCGACGCGGCCCTCGGCGACCAGCTCACGTCGGTACGCCGCAGTCTTCGCGTCGACTGACCCCCGGGCGACCCTTTAGTTGCTAAACTTTTTCCACCGCGGACCCGCGGGCTCGGGGGAGTCGACGACGGAGTCTTTCCGTCCGCACGTAGGAGCCCCCACCTTGCGCATCGTCCAAACCCTCGCCGCGGCCGCCCTGACCGTCGGTCTGACGGCGGGCCTCGCCCCCGCCGCTCTCGCCGCCGGCCCCTCGACCGCTACCGCCCACAGCGCGTCGGCCCACCACAGCAAGAAGCCGGTCAAGGCCAAGCACGCCAAGGACCAGATCAAGCTCGACCTGCACGCCGACGACTCGGCCACCGCCGGGGACACCGTGGCCCTGAAGGGGCGGCTGACCCAGCGCACCAAGAAGGGCTTCAAGCCCGTCGCGGCCCAGGTCGTCACGGTCACGCTGCTCGACCCGGCCGGTGCCACCGTGCTGGGCCAGGCCACCACCAGCGCCAAGGGCACCTACACCCTCAGCTACGTCACCACCGCCGGCCAGGTCGGCACCAGCCTGCGGCTCAGCGCCTCCTTCGCCGGCAGCGCCACGGCGAAGGCCGCGACCTCCCGGGTGGTCACGGTCACTCTCGGGGCCTCCGAGGACGGGACCGACGACGGTGACGACAACGGCACCGGCGGTACGGGCGACGACGACGGCACCGGGGGCGGCCAGCAGTAGGCCCGACCCTCGGCTCGACGCACGACGGCCCGGAACCCCAACGGGGGTCCGGGCCGTTCGGCGTACGGGGTCAGGCGTACGGGGTCAGGCGACGGGGACGGCGTCCTCGGCGATGACCAGCATCGACTCCAGGTAGGGCGCGCCGAAGGTCGTGGCCATGGCCACGTCGCCCGCATCGCGGCCGCGGCCGATCAGGATCCGCCCCTTGCGCCGCTCGTTGTTGCGCGGGTCGAAGGTGTACCAGCGGTCCCCGAGGTAGACCTCCATCCAGGCGGCGAAGTCCATCGGGGCGTCCTTGACCTCCACCTCGATCTCGGGCAGGTAGCCGAAGACGTAGCGGGCGGGGATGTTGAGCGCCCGGCACAGGGAGACGGCCAGGTGGGTGAAGTCGCGGCAGACGCCGTAGCCCGACGCGTGCACGTCGGCCGCCGTGGTCCGGGCGTTGCTGGTCCCGTACTGGAACTTCAGGTGGCCGTTGACGTAGTCGCAGATCGCCTGCACCCGGCGGTAGCCGGGGGGCATCTGACCGAACTGCTTCCACGCCTCGGCGCCGAGCACGTCCGGCAGGCAGTAGCGGCTCGGCAGGGTGTAGATCAGCACGTCGTCGGGCAGGTCCGGAGGCAGCACCTCGGGGGCGTCCTCGTCGGCCTCCTCCACCGCATCCGGGACGATCACCGTCGCCTCGTAGGTGATGGTGGAGCGGCCGGACGGGATCACGAGGCGGCGGCACGGGTTGCCGTACAGGTCGTGGTAGGTCCGGGAGGTGCCGTCGGGGTCGAAGGTCCAGCTGCTGCTGACCACCTCGGCCGCCTGGTCGGCCACCGGCTCGACCTGGAAGACCGAGGAGACGTTCCACCGGGACTGGTGGACGAACTCGCAGCCGATCTTGATCTCGCGGGTGCTCATGCGCGGGGGGCCTGGTCGGTGACCGAGGTGACGACGTCGGCGACCGGGTCGGGCAGCCTGTGGGCGTTCTTGCGGACCTCGTCGGCCAGGTGGGCGACGGTCTCCTGCACCTTGGGGCTGTGGGCCAGCCGGTCGGCCTGCGCCTTGATCTCCTCGAAGCGGGCCCGGCCCGCCTTCGTGCCGAGGACATAACCGCTCCCCCCCGCGATCAGGGCGACCAACACCGTCTTGAGCTTCACACTGTCTCCTTCATCCTGGCCGCTGCGGCTGCGTCAGGAGTTTACGGTGAACAGATGGGCCCGAGCACCGTGGTCCGCGGCGGTAACGGGACAGTAACCGACCTCCGCGAGGCCGCCGACGAGCATCGGTGGCACGACGCACGGCTGGCACCGACCCGGCACCTGACCGACATACGCAGACCGCGGCTCCGAGCCGCCCAGGAGGACCACCGGTGAAGGAGCGACAGCTGTCCGCGACGGGCCCGGCCACCCCGGCGGCGGTCTGGGAGGCGTACGCCGACCTCGACCGCTGGGCGACCTGGGCGCCGCAGATCAGCGGGGTCCGGGCGGCGGGCCGACGACTGGTCCCGGGGCTGACCGGCACTGTCCTGGTCCGGGGCGGGGCGCGGGTGCGTTTCCGGGTCACCGACGTGGACCCGGTCGGGCACTCCTGGTCCTGGACGGTCCGGCTGGGACCGGTCCGGATGCACCTGCACCACGAGGTCTCGCCGCACCCACGGGGCAGCTGGACCGGGCTGCGGATGCGGGGGGCCTGGCCGGTCGTGACCGCGTACGCCCCGCTCGCCCAGCTGGCCCTGCACCGACTGGTGCGGGTCGAGTCCTAGACCCGGACGAACGACGACGGGCCGGCTCCCACCCGAGGGTGGGAGCCGGCCCGCACGGTTCGTGCGACCGAGGTCAGGCGGTGACCGCGGTGTCCGGGTGCACCGGGGCGGGCGCCGGCCCACCCCTGGGCTCGTCACCGG
>JAOPXW010000198.1 GCA_025964935.1 Friedmanniella sp.
GAGCCGCAGCGGCAGGTCCGCGGCCAGCGGCGGGCCGTACGCGAGCGGGATCAGGTCCTGGGTGGCCAGCGACCGTACGGTCCACTCCAGGGAGGTGGAGCTCGGCAGCCGGGTGACCCGGTCGACCCGGACCACCAGCGTGTCGGTGCGGCGACCCGGCGGGCGGTAGGCGTGCGGACTGGTGGCGGGCGGGACCATCTCGACCGGGCGGGCCAGGTCGGCCCGGCCCCGGGCCGTCGGGGCCTGGTCGGCGGGTGTCACCGGCACGTGGGACAGCGACGCGGCGGTGGGCAGCTCGACGTCCACCGCGGTGACTGCGGCGGGCAGGGCCGGGAAGCTCACCTGCAGCAGCCGCGTCTCGCCCACCACGAGGCGCTGCTGGGTCAGCCAGAGGGAGGTGCACAGGCAGTGCGGGCCCTGCTCCCGGCTCTGCTTGGCCAGCGGCCGGTAGACCCGGCCGGCCACCGGGTCGACGAGGCTGAGGGCCAGCTCGCCGGACTCCCCGCGGATCAGGCCGAGGTCGATGTCGGTCGGCAGCGGGTCACCCGGCGCGAGACCCGGCGCGCCCAGGACCGTGACCGACCAGTCCAGCACGGTGGCCCCGGCCACGAGCACGGTGGCCGGGGCGATCCGGCGTACGGCGTGCACCGCGAACCTGACGCTGACCCGCCGACCCTCCGCAGTGGTCCAGGTCCGCTCGCCGGCCACCGGCAGGGCGGCGCTGACCGCGGCGGGCACCGAGGGCCGGGGCGGCGGTGGGGTCGGGGTCGGTGCGGTCGTCCCGAACAGACCCGGCTCGCGGTCGGCGTAGGTGCAGGACGGCAGGGCGAGGAGCACGACGGTCGCCATCGCGAGCCCCAGCAGCCGCGTCGCCACCATGGGGCCCATCGTAGGTCGGCCCGAACGGGGTCGGGCCCCGTTCCGATGGACCCGTCCCGCTCCCTCAGTGGGGCCAGGCGACGATCTGGCCGGGGACCGAGGCGTAGCTGGTCAGCTGGCCCGGGTCGGGCAGCGGGGTGGGCCAGTCGGCGGTCCGCCAGCTGCGCGGCGGGTCGGTCTCGTCGTAGGTCCAGGTGGCGTCCGGCCGCACCAGGGCCCGGGCCGCGCCGAGGGCGGCGGTCTCGGGCTCGCTCACCGGCACATCGCGGAAGGTGGCCACCCCGGGGACGGTGACGTCCACCCGGGTCACGGTGGGGGGCAGGGGGGCGTAGGTCGCGGCCAGGCTGGCCACCCCGCCCCGGCGGCGCAGACTGCCGGCCCACAGCCCGACCTCGCTGCACAGGCAGGCGTACGCGTCCCGCCCGGCCTGCGGCACGGTGACCCAGCGCACCCGGCTCGCGTCGTCGGCCGGTCGGCCCGCGGGCCTCAGCCGGGGGCTGTCGGCCGCCGCGGTGGTCGTGACCTCGATCCGGGCCGACAGGTCCACCGCCAGGGGCGGGCCGTAGGCCAGTGAGCTCAGGTCGTGCCCGGTCAGCGACCGGACGCTCCACTGCAGCGAGGTGGACGCGGGCAGCCGGGTGACACGGTCGACCTGCAGGATCAGGGTGTCCACCGACCCGCCGGGCGGCCGGTAGCGGTGGGGGGCCGACGCCGGGTCGGCCGGCGGGGCGGGCTGGTTCAGGTCGACCGGTGCGGTCGGGAGGGGCATCGAGCCCTCCGGGGTCACGGTGACCCCGGCGAAGGGGGCGGAGTTGGAGAAGTCGACGTCCACCCTCGTCAGGCCGGGGGGCAGCGCGGGGAAGGCCACCTGCAGCAGCTGGGTCTCCCCGACCCGCAGCCGCATCTGGGGGATCCAGAGCGGGGTGCACAGGCAGTGCAGGAACCGCTCCCGGGAGCGGTGGGCCAGCGGGTGGTAGACCCGACCGGCCGCGGGGTCGATCAGGTTGATCCCGAGGGTGCCCGCCTCCTCCCGCCCCAGCCCGAGGTCCACCCCGCTGGGCAGGGTGTCGCCCGGGCCGTACCCGGGGGCGCCGAGGGCGGTGACCGACCAGTCGAGGACGGTGGCCCCCGCGATCCGGCGTACGGCGTGGACCGCGAAGCGGACGGTGACCCGGATCCCCTCGGCGGTGGTCCAGACGCGGGTGCCCACCACGGGCAGCTCCGGGTTGACGGGCTCGGGGACGAAGGTCGTGGGCAGCGGGGCCGGGGCCGACGGGGCCCGGGTGCCGAACAGCCCCGGCTCGCGGTCGGCGTAGGTGCAGGACGACAGCACGAGAGCGGCTACGGTCGCCATCGCGATCCCCAGCAGCCGCCGTGCCGCCATGGACGCAGTCTAGGTGCGGTCGGCAGTCTGGCCGCGTCGAGCGCCGGGTGGTCCGGGGAGGGCCGGCGGTTCGCTAGCCTCTGCGGGGAGGAGGCGACGTGACATCTGGTCCTGCCGTCATCGACGGCCACAACGACCTGCCGTGGGCCATGCGCCAGGTGGGGTACGACTTCGACGCCGTGGACATCTCCCAGCCGCAGCCGCAGCTGCACACCGACCTGCCGCGGCTCCGCGCCGGCGGGGTGGCGGCGCAGTTCTGGTCGGTCTTCGTCCCCTGCACCCTGACCGGTGCGGCGGCGGTCACCGCCACCCTGGAGCAGATCGACGCCGTCTACGACATGATCGAGCGCTATCCCGCCGATCTCGCCCTGGTCACCCACCCGGACGGGCTGGACCGGGTGTTGGCCGAGCGGGCGGCGATGGCCCCGGGGGCGAGCATGATCGGCAGCCTGCTGGGGGCCGAGGGCGGCCACAGCATCGACTCCTCGCTCGGTGTCCTGCGCAACCTCTACCGGCTGGGGGTGCGGTACCTGACCCTGACCCACAACGAGAACACCGCCTGGGCCGACTCGGCCACCGACACCCCCGCCCACGGGGGGCTGACCGCCTTCGGGCGGGAGGTCGTGGCCGAGATGAACCGGCTCGGGATGCTCGTCGACCTCTCGCATGTGGCCGCCACGACGATGCGGCAGGCCCTGGTGGCGACCCGGGCACCGGTCATCTTCAGCCACTCCTCGGCCCGCGCGGTGTGCGACCACCCGCGCAACGTCCCCGACGACGTCCTGCGGATGCTGGCCGCCAACGGCGGGCTGTGCATGGTGACCTTCGTGCCGCACTTCGTCTCCCCCGCGGTCCGGGCCTGGGACCTCGACCTCGCGGCCGCCGCCGAGGCGACCGGGGTCGACGTCCGAGACCTCGCCGCCCGCGAGGCGTTCGCCGACACCTACCCGGTGCCGATGCCGACCGCGACCCTGGCCGACGTCGTCGCCCACGTCGAGCACGTCCGGGCGGTGGCCGGGATCGACCACGTCGGCCTGGGCGGGGACTACGACGGGGTGGCCTCGCTGCCCGAGGGGCTGGAGGACGTCACCGGCTACCCGCGGCTGCTCGCGGCGCTGGCCGAGCGCGGCTGGTCGCACGCCGACCTGGACAAGCTCACCCACGCCAACCTGAGCCGGGTCTTCCATGCGGCCGAGCGGGTGGCCGTACGGCTGCGTGCCACCCGCCGTCCCTCGATCGCGACCCTCGCCCAGCTGGACGCGTGACCGGGCTGCTGGAGGTCGTCGCGACCCACGCGGCCGACGCCGAGCGGGCCGAGGCGGGTGGGGCCGACCGGCTGGAGGTGGTCGGCGACCGCGCGTACGGGGGGCTGTCGCCCGAGCCGGCCCTGGTCGGCCAGGTGCGACGGGCCACCAGCCTGCCGATCCGGGTCGTGCTGCGGCTGCGGGAGGGCTACGGCACCGACGGCGGCGAGGTCGCCCGGCTGCGCGGGCTGGTCGACGCCTACCGGGCGGTCGGGGCGGACGGGGTGGTGCTGGGCTTCCTGAACGGCCACACCGAGGTCGACGCGTCCGTGGTCACCGAGATTCTCGACGACCCCGACTTCGGCTGGACCTTCCACCGCGCGGTGGACGCCTGCATCTCGACCGACCGGGCCTGGCGGGAGCTGCGCGGGCTGCCCGGTCTGGACCAGGTGCTGACCGCCGGCTCGGCCCGGGGCGTGGCCGAGGGGCTGGACGACCTGGTGGCCCGGGCCCGGTCCGACGAGTTCGCCCGCTCCGTGATCATGGCCGGCGGCGGCCTCCAGCCCGAGCACGTCCCGTGGCTGGTCCGGGCCGGGGTCCGGGCCTTCCACATCGGCGCCTCCGCGCGACCGCTCGGGTCCTGGAAGGCCTACGTCGACGCCGACCTGGTCGGCACCTGGCGGCGGCTGGTCGACGACGCCGTCCGGCACGCCGACGGGTGAGCATCCTGATCGACGCCCCGACCTGGCCGGGCCACGGCCGACTGTGGTCGCACCTGGCCAGCGACGTCTCGTACGCCGAGCTGCACGCCTTCGCCGAGCGGATCGGGCTGCCCCGGCGGGCCTTCGACGGCGACCACTACGACGTGATCGCCGACCGGTTCGAGACGGCCCGGGCGGCGGGGGCGGAGCTGGTGACCTCGCGCGAGATCGTGGTCCGGCTGCACGCGGCGGGGCTGCGCCGTCGCAAGGTCTCCCGCCTGGCGCCTTGAGCCGGACCGACCGAACGCGGCCGGTGTGGACGCCAGGGGGAAGATGGGTCCGACGAAAGGACCCGCCATGCCCGGCTGCGCGCATCTCGACACCGCCCCCCTGACCCCGGTTCCCGCCGACTTCGAACCGGTCTGCTCCGACTGTGCCCGGGTCGGGGGGCAGTGGGTCCACCTCCGCCGCTGCCTGACCTGTGACCACGTCGCCTGCTGTGACTCCTCCCCGGCTCGTCACGCGACCGCGCATTCCGCGGCGACCGACCACCCGGTGATCACCTCCGCCGAGCCCGGCGAGCACTGGCGCTGGTGCTACGTCGACGAGGTCGGTGCGTGAGCGCGAGCCCCGCCGAACCCACCGCCACCCCTCCCGCGTCGCCCGAGGCCCGCGCCGGCCGCCGCGACCGGGTCGCGAAGGCGGTCATCCTGACCGTGGACGACGACCCGAGCGTGTCCCGGGCCGTGGCCCGTGACCTGCGCCGCCGCTACGGCGCGGACTACCGCATCATGCGGGCCGACTCCGGGGTCGACGGGCTGCAGGTGATCCGGGAGGTGGTGCTGCGGGGTGAGCAGGTGGCGGTCATCCTGGCCGACTACCGGATGCCCGGGATGAACGGCGTCGACTTCCTCGAGGCCGCCATGGACCTGGTCCCGGCCGCCCGCCGGGCCCTGCTGACCGCGTACGCCGACACCACCGCCGCGATCGCCGCCATCAACGTGGTCGACGTCGACCACTACCTGCTGAAGCCGTGGGAGCCGCCGGAGGAGAAGTTCTACCCGGTGGTGGACGAGCTGCTGGCCACCTGGGCCCGGGAGGCCCGCGCCCCCGAGCACAAGGTCAAGATCCTGGGTCACCCCTGGTCGGCGCAGTCCTACGAGGTGCGGGACTTCCTGGCCCGCAACCTGGTGCCCTACCGCTGGTACAACGTGGAGGACCCTGACGGCGCGCGGCTGCTGGCCGCCGCCGGGGCCGAGCCCGGCCAGGTGCCGGTGGTGGTCACCAGCGAGGGGGAGCCGCTGGTCCGGCCGAGCCTGTTCGACCTGGCCAACGCCGTCGGTCTGAGCACCACGCCCGAGGGCGACTTCTACGACCTGGTCATCGTGGGCGGTGGACCGGCCGGGCTCGGGGCCGCGGTGTACGCCGCCTCCGAGGGCCTCAAGGTGGTCGTGGTGGAGCGGTCGGCCGCCGGCGGCCAGGCGGGCCAGAGCTCGCGGATCGAGAACTACCTGGGCTTCCCCGACGGGGTGTCGGGCGACCAGCTGACCGACCGGGCCCGTCGGCAGGCGCTGCGCTTCGGGGCCGAGCTGCTGACCGCCCGGACCGTGGTGGACCTGCAGGTGCAGGGCCCCGGCCGCCGGGTGCTGTTCTCCGACGGCAGCTCCGTGCTGGCCCGCGCCGTCGTGCTGGCCACCGGGGTCAGCTACCGGCGGCTGGACGCCGGCGGGGCGGACGACCTGGTCGGGCGCGGGGTCTACTACGGCTCGGCCGCCACCCAGGCCGAGGCCTGCCGGGACGACCACGTGGTCATCGTGGGCGGGGCCAACTCGGCCGGTCAGGCTGCGGTCTTCTTCTCCCGGCACGCAGCCCGGGTCAGCCTCGTCGTCCGCGGGGCCGACCTGGAGAAGTCGATGTCGGCGTACCTGGTCGACCAGATCGCCGCGATCGACACCATCGACGTCCGGCTCAACACCGTGGTCACGACCTGCGCGGGCACCGACCGGCTGCAGTGCCTGACCCTGGTCGACCGGGTGAGCGGAACCCAGCAGGTGGTCGACGCCGGGCACCTGTTCGTCTTCATCGGCGCGGCCCCGCTGACCGACTGGCTGCCCGGCGACGTGGTCCGCGACGACGCCGGCTTCGTGGTCGCCGGACCCGAGCTGACCGCCGGCGGCAAACGGCCGCCGGCCTGGGACCTGGAACGCGACCCGTACCTGCTGGAGACCAGCGTGCCCGGGGTCTTCGTGGCCGGGGACGTCCGCTCCCAGTCGGTCAAGCGCGTCGCCTCGGCCGTGGGCGAGGGCGCCCTTGCCGTCACCCTGGTCCACCGCTACCTGGCCGAGCTGTGAGCCCGCGCCCGGCCGGGCCCGCCGCCGCCGTGCCCACCACCGTCCCGGGAGAGGACACCTGATGACCGAAACCCCCGCCGAGCCGACCGTCCCACCCGCGGAGCGGCTGAGCCCCGACCAGCTGGCCACCCTGTTCCTGTTCGAGTCCCTGGACCTGGACAAGCGGCAGTGGCTGAGCGAGCGCGGCCGGGTCGAGACCCGGGCCGGGGGCACGGCCACCTTCACCGAGGGGGAGGAGGCGACGTGCTTCTTCGTCCTGCTGTCGGGCACCATCTCGATGCACCGGCGGGTCGAGGGCACCGACATGGAGATCAGCCGGACGAACCAGCGGGGCGTGTACGCCGGCGCCACCCAGGCCTTCGTCGGCGGTGAGGAGTCCTCCCGCTACCTCAACACGGTGCACGCCATCACCGACTGTGAGTTCTGGGTCATCGACGCCGACGTCTTCGGCCAGACCATCCGGCGCTGGTTCCCGATGGCGACCCACCTGCTGGAGGGGATGACGATCGGGCTGCGGTCGAGCCAGGCCATCGTGGGGCAGCGGGAGCGGCTGCTGTCGCTGGGCCGGCTCTCGGCCGGTCTGACCCACGAGCTGAACAACCCGGCCGCCGCCGCCGTCCGCGCCACCGCGTCCCTGCGGGAGCGGGTCTCCAAGATGCGCCGCAAGCTCGCCCACCTGGCCACCGCCGACGTCGACCCCAAGGCCCTGGTCGTGCTGACCGAGCTGCAGGAGGCCGCGGTGGAGAAGATGGCCAAGGTGGAGAAGCTGACCCCGATGCAGGTGGGCGACGCCGAGGACGAGCTCACCGACTGGCTGGAGGACCGCGGGGTCGACGACGCCTGGGACCTGGCGCCGACCCTGGTGGCCGCCGGGGTGAAGGTCGACTGGCTGGAGGAGGTGGCGGACTCGATGCCGGCCGAGCTGCTGCCCGACGGGCTGCACTGGGTCTCCTACGCCTTGGAGACCGAGCAGCTGATGAACGAGATCGAGGACTCCACCCACCGGATCTCCGCCCTGGTCGGCGCGGCCAAGCAGTATTCCCAGCTGGACCGGGCCGCCCACCAGGACATCGACCTGCGCGACGGGCTGATCAGCACCTGCGTGATGCTCAGCCACAAGATGAAGGCCGCGGGGATCACGCTGGTCAAGGAGCTCGACCCCGACCTGCCGCTGGTGCCGGCCCACCCGGCCGAGCTCAACCAGGTCTGGACCAACCTGATCGACAACGCCATCCACGCCATGCCGGACGGCGGGACCCTCACCCTGCGGACCTCGCGGGTCCAGGACTCGGTCCTGGTCGAGGTCGGCGACACCGGGACGGGCATCCCGGCTCCGCTGCAGCAGAAGATCTTCGAGCCGTTCTTCACCACCAAGCCGGTGGGGGAGGGGACCGGGCTGGGCCTCGACATCTCCTACCGGGTCGTCACCCAGCGCCACGGCGGCGACCTGCAGGTGCACTCGGTGCCCGGCGACACCCGCTTCACCGTACGGCTGCCGCTGGCCGAGCCGCCCTCGGTTCTGTGAGGCCCGGACTAGCCTGTGACCCATGAGGGCGCGCCGAGGGACACCTGAGGTCAGCGAACCGTCCCCGATGACCCTGGACGACCGGCTGTGCCTGGCGCTGTACGCCGCGTCACGGGCCATGACGGCCCGCTACCGGGTCGCGCTGGCCGACGTGGGTCTGACCTACCCGCAGTACCTGGTGATGGTGCTGCTGTGGGAGGAGGGCCCGGCCACGGTCAGCCGTATCGGCGACCGGCTCAGCCTGGAGTCCAACACCCTGTCCCCGCTGCTGAAGCGACTGGAGGGGATGGGTCTGCTGACCCGGAGCCGTGGCTCCGACGACGAGCGCCTGATGATCATCGGGGTGACCCCGGCGGGTCGGGAGCTGGAGGGCGCCGCGGCCGGGGTGGTCACCGAGATCTGCGAGGCCGCCGGGCTGCCGGAGGGGGAGCAGGCCGACCTGGTCCGCGTCCTCCGGGAGCTGACCACCCGGCTGGAGGGCTCGACCGCCCTCACCGTGCGGTCCCGCCGGCGCGCAGGTTAGATCGTGCGCGATCTAATCGCGCGCTATATTCGAAGAGATCCGAACGACGACGAAGAGGAGCACACCCATGTCCACCCTTGTTGTGGGAACCGAGAACAACCTCCCGATCGAGCTCGCCTTCACCGACCAGGGCGCCGGTCAGCCGGTGGTCCTGATCCACGGCTGGCCGCTCAGCGGGCGCTCCTGGGAGGCGCAGGTCCCCGCGCTCATCGAGGCGGGCTACCGGGTCATCACCTACGACCGTCGCGGTTTCGGCGCGTCCTCGCAGCCGTGGGAGGGCTACGACTACGACACCTTCGCCGCCGACCTGGCCGCGCTGCTGGACCACCTCGACCTGAACGACGCCGTGCTGATCGGCTTCTCGATGGGCGGCGGCGAGATCGCCCGCTACCTCGGCACCTACGGCTCGCGCCGGATCGCCAAGGTCGTCTTCGCCTCGGCCGTGCCGCCCTACCTGTACGTCTCCGACGACAACCCCGACGGTGGGCTGGACGACAAGACCCTGAACGGCATGCTCGAGGGTGCCCGCGGGGACCGGATGGCCTTCCTGGACGGGTTCATGACCGCGTTCTTCAGCGCCGGCCAGAAGCTGATGGTGAGCGACCAGCAGAAGGCGTACGCCCTCAGCATCGCCGCGATCGCCTCGCCCAAGGGGACCGCGGACTGCATCGTGGCCTTCGGCACGACCGACTTCCGGGCCGACCTGGCCACGATCACCGTCCCGACCCTGGTCATCCACGGGGACTCCGACGCCACCGTGCCCTTCGAGGTCAGCGGTGAGCGGACGGCCAAGGCCATCCCCGGGGCGCAGCTCGTGGTGATCAAGAACGGCCCGCACGGCGTCATCACCAGCCACCCGCAGGAGTGGAACGCCGCCGTCCTGGGCTTCCTCGCGTCCTGACCCCGTCCCCGGGGCTCAGGCGGCGAGCAGGTCCGGCAGGGGGTCGGCGTAGACCACGACGAGGGAGGACACGGCCCGGGTCAGGCAGACGTAGAGCCGCCGCAGCCCGGTGACCTCGTCGGGCTCCCCGGCTACGATCTTGGCCGGCTCGAGCAGCACCACGTGGTCGAACTCGAGCCCCTTGGCCAGGGTGGCCGGCACCAGGTCCAGCCGGCTCTCGAAGCTCTGGGCGGTCTCCCCCAGCAGGCCGTGGGCCAGGTCCCGGCCGGTCAGCAGCCGGTGGGTGCGGCCCACGTCGGCGTCGGCCACCACCAGCCCCACGGTGCCCTCCCGCTCCAGGGCCGCCGCCACCGCCTCGACCAGCGCGTCGTCGGTGCGGGCTCGGCGGCGGAGGTCGAGCTCCCCGCGGTGCCGCCGGACCGAGTGCGGCGGCGTCAGGGAGGGCGCGATCCGCGGCAGCAGCCGGGCCGCGAAGTCGATCACCGCTCCGGGCACCCGGAACCCGGCCACGAGCTCCTCGATCACCGCGTCCGGCTGGCCCAGGTGGCCCAGGGACTCGGCCCAGGAGCGGGTGGCCCACGGGGTGGTGGCCTGGGCGAGGTCGCCGAGCACGGTGACCGACCCGGTGCTGGCTCGCCGCCCGACGGCCCGCAGCATCATCGGCGACAGGTCCTGGGCCTCGTCCAGGATCACGTGCCCCAGGCTCGGGGTGCGGGTCAGCAGGTCGGCGACCTCGTCCAGCAGCACCACGTCGGCCAGGGTCCAGCGGGCCGCGGCGGCGGTCCGGGCGGGGCGGGTGGGTCGCAGCGACGCCTGCTCCTCGGCGCTGAGCACGCCCTCGGCGCTGCGGGCCAGCAGGTCCGGGTCGGACAGCAGCCGCAGCAGCAGCCTGGCCGGGGTGAGGCCGGGCCAGAGGGCGGCGGCGTACGCGGCCACCGGGCGGCTCCGGGCCACCGCCGCCTGCACCCGGTCGTCGGGGGAGTCCCCGGCCGCCTCCATCCGCAGCAGCACCTGGTGGGCCAGCCGCTGGGCGAGCATGGCCCGGCCGGACTCGTAGCGCACCCCGCGGGCCACCAGCTCGGCCACGATCTCGTCGGCGAGGTAGCCCCCGACCCGCCACTGGTAGGCCCCGCGGGGGACCACCAGCGGCTCGGTGGCCCGGCCGAGGTGGCTCCAGACCGCGTTGCGCAGCACGGTGGCCATCCGGGCGTCCCCCTTGAGGACCGCCACGGCCGGCTCGTCGACGCCCCGGACCGCGACCCCGTTGGCCTCGCTGACCAGGCTCTGGACGGTGGCCTGGGTGGCGTCGATCTCGCCGAGGGCGGGCAGCACGTCGGCGATGTAGGACAGGAAGCTGTCGTTGGGGCCCACGACCAGGACCCCGGAGCGGCCCAGCTGCTCGCGGTAGGCGTACAGCAGGTACGCCGCCCGGTGCAGCCCGACCGCGGTCTTGCCCGTGCCCGGGGCACCCTGGACGCAGAGCGACTGGCTCAGCTCGGCCCGCACGATGCTGTCCTGCTCGGGCTGGATGGTGGCCACGATGTCGCGCATCGGGCCGGTCCGGGGCCGCTCGATCTCGGACTCCAGGATCTGCGAGCCGGCGTCCGGCTCGGTCGGCGCGGGGCGGACCAGGTCCTCGTCCTCGTACGCGGTCAGGGCCCCGTGGGAGAAGCCGAAGCGGCGGCGCCGGCGTACCTGCATCGGCGCACCGGGCCGGGCCTGGTAGAACGGCAGCGCCATCCCGGCCCGCCAGTCGATGACCAGGGGCTCGGCCCCGGCCTCGCTGGTCACGTGCCGACGACCGATGTAGAGGGTCTCGTCGGCCTCGGCCCCGAGGTGGCGGTCGTAGTCGAGGCGACCGAAGAAGAGCGGGACGCCCGGGTCGTCCTCCAGGGCCTTCATCCGGCGGTAGAGGAGCTGCTTGAGGTGCTCGGTGGCCACCCGGTCGGCGCCGGTGGCGGTCAGACCGGCGGTGTGGGTCCGCATCCGGCCCAGGGCGGCGCGGGACTCGGTCAGGTGGGCCCGCTCGGCGGCCAGGACCGGGCCGGCGGGGTCGGAGGCGGCCCCGGTGCGGGGCCCGGCGTCGGGAGGGTGGGGTTCGGGCATGGCGGGGCACTCCGATGCGGATCGGGAGGGAGGCGGGAAGAGCAGAACCCTACTCCCGGGCCCCCTCGAGCGCGGACCCGGAGTTGTGGAGAAGA